>NZ_JBFRTU010000019.1:0-119484 GCF_041474275.1 Vibrio sp. 10N.222.52.B7
TATATACTCGGGGCACAGCTCAAAGAGCTTTGGTATTGTGAATCAGAAGCACATGCTAAAGGGCTCTGGGAGGCGTGGTGGGCACAAGTACAAGAGAGTGGAATTAAGCCATTGAAAGAGTTCGCACGAAAACTGAGTCCTTATCTTCACGGTATTATCGCATCGGCAAGTTATCCGCTAAACACCTGCACCCTAGAAGGGATAAACAACAAGATAAAGCTAATTAAGCGAATGGGGTATGGGTATCGAGATACCGACTACTTCTTCTTGAAGATAAAAGCGGCTTTCCCCGGAAAGCCGCGATGAACCTTTTTTTTTGTTTGTTGTTTGGGACGAGAGTGAGCCTTACTTACCCCTCTTCACAGCTACTAACTACAACCTGAACAGCGCGACCGCCTCTTTATATGCTGTCATTTCTTCCTAAGAGTCGAACTACCATGCTTGGCACATTGTTATCACTGGAACTCGTATTTCAAACAACCTACTAGCCAACGTTTACCTATCTGAGTCCAAACCTAATACTACGTTTCCTCTATTTACGGTGCATCCATTCGAAGCTTGCCACTTGCTACTATTGGTAAATTAATCAATAAGGATAGAGACTTACATTCGAAATAAAGCCAACAAACTTAGCAATTTCTTGCAGATGTCCTAAGCTTCGTTTAATACCCTTTTCAATTAAGTAGTTAAACGCTTGTTGGGAAGCGGCGGGAGCTTTTAAAAGTAGAAGGAGACCTACTTTGAGACTGTTGAAATTACCTATTATGTGTTGCTTAGTTATTGCAGCTCCACTCTCTGCTCAAACTTTAGAACAGGCCGTAGCCATTACCTTGGCTACCAATCCTGAGATAAAGAGTATCTTTAATGAGTTTGTGAGTGTACGGAAACGAAATGACGCCGCAGGTGGTGCTTATAGACCTAGTATCGACCTGGATGCTGGTATTGGTTACGAAGGCATAAACCCTGCACCAAATAACGGCCCCGATACCGATCTCACAAGAAAGGAAGCGACGATTTCCCTCACTCAGTTGCTGTGGGATGGTTCATCGACTCTCAATGATATTGATCGTACTGCCGCAGAAGCAGAATCGGTTCGTTTGCAATTGCTCGCGGATGCCGAAGACAAAGCGCTAGAGGTCACACAGATCTACTTAGACGCAGTCAAAGCAACTGAAGTTTTAGCCCTTTCGGAAAGTAACCTCGCTATCCACAAGAAAATCTATAAAGACATCAAAAAGCGTGCAGTCTCAGGCATAGGCTCAACCGCAGATGTATCTCAGGTAGAAGCAAGGATTGCAAAAGCTCACGGCAACTTATTAGCCGCACAGAACAACCTAATTGATACCCACACCCAATTTAGAAGAATAGTGGGTCAAGAACCGCTTGGCTTAGTCTACCCAAGAGCCGATATTTCTATGATTCCTCTGTCATTATCAGACGCGCTTGTTGATGCTCTGGACCAACACCCAGTCATCAAAGTCGCGACTGCAGATGTCGATTCAGCGCACTTCCAGTACAAACAATCAAAAGGGGTTAACTACCCGACGTTCTCTATCGAGGCATCTCAATCATGGCGAGATGATGCTGGAGGCGATGAAGGTTCGAGCCAAGAGACTTTGGCAATGTTGAGAATGCGATACAACCTCTACAACGGTGGTACCGATAGTGCTAATTCAGAAGCTGCAGCTTACCAACTCAATAAAGCAAAAGATCTAAGAGATCGTGCTTATCGACAAGTTGAAGAAGGCCTTCGCCTCTCTTGGAGTGCATTGGATCTGACGTTACAACAAAAGAACTTCTTGTCTGATCACGTGGATTCGGCATCAGAAACCGTTATCGCTTATGAGAAACAATATCGAATCGGTAAACGTACGCTACTGGATCTGCTTAACACTGAAAACGAATTGTTTGAAGCCCGCAAAGATTACTTAGATGCGCATTACTCTGAACAGTACGCTAAATACCGTGTAATGAACGCGACAGGCTCTCTATTGAACGCTCTACTGGTCGACATTCCAGACGAGTGGACAACGGCAGTGGAGTATTAATGATGAAGAGACCTTATTTATTACTTTCCGCATTAACGATAACGCTATGTGCATGCTCTAGCCAAAATGAAGAGCCCTACATAGAAACGCCAGAAGCGGAGCAAATTTCTGACCTGCAAGACGATGATAACGATGGTGTGGTCAATGCACGAGACACCTGTCCTGGCACACCAGAGTCGTCTCTGGTAGACAACGAAGGCTGTGGAGAGACGGTTAGCTCGCAAGAAGTCAGACGGCTGAACATCCTTTTCGCCAATGACTCCTATGAAGTTAACCCTATCTTCTCAGATCAAATCACCACTATGGCTGAGTTCTTAGAAACCTACCAAAGTGCATCGATAGAGATTCAAGGTTACGCCAGTAAAGTCGGCGCGAGTCAATACAACTTAGAGCTATCAAAGAAACGCGCTCACCACGTTGAAGATGAACTGTTGTCGAATGGTATCGACCCGAGCCGAGTAAGAGTTGTTGGTTACGGTGAAAACCGCTTAGAGAGCGATGGCAACGATGCTACGTCTCATGCACTGAACCGCCGAGTAACAGCCACAGTTGTCGGACTAAGCGAACAGATCGTCGAGGAGTGGACCATATTTACCACGCTTGAAAAGTAGCGTGACATTGTCACTGTGGATCTAGATGTGACATAGAGCGAGTGTCGAACAACAGCAGCTTAGTTATAAGATCAATAAAGCCGTGATAGGGTTGCCCATCACGGCTTTTTTGTTCTTTGTCGTCACATGAGTCGAGGGAGACTCTGTGACTCTTCTTGCTACTCAGAAGTTGACTTGTTACTCAGTGAGTAGGCTCCCTATTAAGCGAGCCGACTACCGATTATAGTTTTACTTCTTGATGCTTAGTTTTCGGTAGAGAAATACTTAGCAGGAAGTAACCTAAGATAGCTGCAGTCGTTGAGCCCATCAGGATACCTAATCGAGCAAGCGTATCAAACTCTACATTCGTTGGGCCAAATGCTAGTGATGAAATAAAGATAGACATTGTAAAACCAATACCACACAGGACAGATACTGCGAAGATGTTCATAAAGTTCACACCTTCAGGGAGCTTAGCAACACCCAATTTCACCGCACCCCAGCTGAATGCAAAGATACCAAGAGGCTTACCAATCAATAGACCCATAGCGATACCAAGCGGTAGCATACCTGTTAGGCTTGAGATTGAGATACCTTCCAATGAAATACCTGCGTTTGCAAAAGCAAAGACTGGCAAGATTGCAAAAGCGACGTATGGGTGCAGAGCATGTTCTAGATGCTTCAGCGGAGAATGTTCACCTTTATTGCCTTTCAGTGGGATAGCAAAACCAATCACTACACCAGCCAGCGTTGCATGAACACCAGACTTCAATACTGCAAACCACAGAATTGCACCAACAATGAGATACACACTCAGCTTAGTTACATGCTTGTTGTTTAGCATGAACAGCACACCAGTTGCGATGAAACCAACCGTTAACGCAAGCGTTGATAGGTCGCCTGAGTAGAACAGTGCAATGATAACAACAACGCCAAGGTCATCGATAATTGCTAAAGCCAATAGGAACACCTTCAAGCTAACCGGTACACGGTTACCAAGAAGAGCCATAATACCCAATGCGAATGCGATATCAGTCGCTGCTGGGATAGCCCAACCTTGAAGCGCTTCAGGGTTACTTGAATTAAATAGCACGTAAATAAGTGCAGGAGCTAGCATACCACCCACAGCTGCGATAGCTGGGAAGATTGCTGTCTCTTTAGACTTTAATGCGCCTTCTAAAAGTTCGCGCTTAACTTCTAAGCCGATTAGAAGGAAGAAGACAGCCATTAAGCCATCGTTAATCCAGTGAGACACAGACATACCAAGAACGTAACTGTGAAGTACACCTTGGTACATTTCGTTCAGTGGTGAGTTTGCTACAAACATTGCGATCGCCGCAGCGATGACTAGTATGATGCCGCCAGCAGATTCCATTTTAAAGAAGTCACGGATGACGTCGGTCATGATTTCGCCCTTATATTTATTATTTAAATAAACGAATAACAAAGAATAACCACGAGTTTATATCCAAGTTTAATTGATAGATAATCACTTCTTCGGATGTTTAACTTCGGTTTTTCCTACAAATACTAAACAATACGTCGTATATTCCATAATGTTGTTATGCACCATGAATTAAGTATAGATGAGATCATCGAACCTGTATGCACAATTCATTGGGGGACGCTAAAAGGCGCAGGCATAAAAAAAGGCTATCAAATTATAGCCTTAGGTGTTTTTTAGTAGCCAGTTAACTGCATAAAGCCTGTCGCTTCATGACTCCCGCTCGCCTTAATCGGCCCTTCCCAATATGGTATGACAAATGGAAGCCACATATCCCTGCGTATAATACGCGTTGTGAGGTTAATATCATGCTTAGGGACGTTAATGATCCACTGCAAAGGCATCCGTCTTCCATTCATCAACGTTGTATTTTGCAATGGTTGAATGGAAATGTCGGATTCCGTTAATTGGTAAACTTTGCCTGAGCGCGTTGCTAATGTCCCGAATATGTAAGGCAACTGTTGGTTATGACGATAGCGGTTAATGCTCAGCGCTGTGCCGTCATCGAGGTTAAATACAAACCAATCCCAACCTTGTTGGCCCACTCCAAGTAAGCCACTGCCCCACTCTTTATGTACCCACGCAGTTCCTTCCACTTCCTTGGTAACGCCGTCTAGGTTCAACACACCACTCAACGATAAAAATGGAGCGCTGAAGTTATAAGACGCGACAGGTAATAAGTCGTGCTTTTTCTGATAACCGTTATCGCCGTTGAGCACATAGGGCCCTTTTGCAATGGTGTCGAGTTCAAGTCCAAACGTGTCTGTTTGCACTTGAAGGCGTCCTGGGAATGGGGTGTTGCCGAGTGCACGCCAGTTCCAGTTATCAATCCAAAGCCTGAATGGACGATTAGTCATTCCCGCTTGGCCAATGCCGCCACGAGCCATGCGCTGTTCTTTCCATACTTTGGACTTAGAAGAGACCACTACATTTGAGATATAGACTTGAGGGCTTTGCCACCCTGGTGTTTCACGTTCGTCCGTTGCGATACGGAAAAAGCTCCACTGGACCGAATAGTCTTTACCATCATCACCTTTCAAAGATGCAAAGTAATGCCACCACTCGTGCTGAAACTCTGGGTGGAACTTAAAATCTTGTGGTAGCGAAACATTACGGTCTGGCAAAACAGGTTCGAACACATTGAAGTGTTCATTAACCAATATTGAGTTAACTTCATTCACGCCCTTTTCACCAGGATCGATGAAATAGGAGTAATAACCCCAAACACTTAAAAAGATGCCGAAGAAACTGATTAATAGCAGAGAAGACAGAATTCGTTGTCTTAACTTAGTTGAAGTATTCCGTAAAAACATACTAAAGCGCATCCCTCAGTGACTTCATCGGAGTGTTCCGAATCATTCTCATCACTGGTAAAGCACCAGCTAGCATCAATGCTGCCATGGCCCATGCAAATGTCTGCAAATAGTCCCAAGGAATCACTTGTAACTCAAGTGACCACCCAAAAGACTGCTTTATCACGATATCAACAATTAGGCTCGCTAGCGCTAATCCGAGCGGAATCGCAATTAAGGAGGAAATAAGCCCAAACACAAACAACTGCAAACTACCTGTCAGGATCAGTTCTTTCGCCGAGACACCCAAACAGCGCTGCAAGGAAATATGCCTTTGGCGAGACACTTCTCCCGCAACCGTCGCAAAGAAAATACCGAAGACGGCGATAACCAAGGTGATGTTACCTAATGTATCTGCAATCGCGAACGTCCTATCGAACACCCGCATCGCTTGACTGTGGATGTTGTTGTTATCGAAAACGCGCTCGGAGCCAAGCCTGAATACGCTTTCTAATCGGCTGCGAAGCCCTAATGAATTCACATCGTCTTTGAGTATTACCCCAAGGCCGACATTACCCCGCCCTGCAAAGCCATACAGCCAGTTTCGATGCGACATCATGACTTGATGGTAAGGATTACCGTAATCGTAATAAACACCGACAACCTGCCAACCAGAGCCGAGACTATCATAGAGGTCAATGTAGTCGCCAGGGCGAATCCCCAGCTTGAGAGACATCGATTCACTGATCAACACGCCTTTAGAGTGATGTAAGTGATACCAGTAATTCGGAATACCTAATTTGATCGTCAGCGCTTCTAGCTCACCTTCAGAAGGCCCCGTACTGACCACCTGAATACTACCGACTGGAGACGCCACATCTTTCTCCCAACGCCACCAAACCGAATCCACTTCAGGTTGGTCGGATAACCAATTACTCATACGAGCAGCGGCATTGTTGGTTGGGTAGATATACAGATCGGCAGCCAAACGCTGTGTTAGCCATTTATCAGTGGTATCTCTAAAGCTACCGACCATGGTTTCTACACCAATATTGGCTGTTAAGGCTAACATAAACGCCATCGTCGCCACGCCACGGTAGCTCATACTGGAAGCTGCATCAGCAAAGAACCAGCGAGCACGAACCCAGCGCAACGAATAAGAGAGGCTGTTAAATAACTTCCACATCAAAAACGGGGTAAATAGCGCCACACTGATCAGCATTAGCGCGATAATCGCAAAACCCGTTTCTTGAGTCTGAGGGGCTTGATACACAGCAACAGCAGCAACCAAGAAGCCACAGCCAATCAACGCTTGCCAAGTGAACTCGGTACCCGCAAAACGCATCAAAGACAAACGAGAAGACAGACGAATCGGTTGAGACTTAAGTAAACGAACCAGTGGCCACGCACACGCTAAGAAAGCACCAATCAATGCCATCAGTAAGCTGTAACCACTCCAACGCCAATTCCAGTCGATCGTTAAGCCGACGTTAGCGTCGTATAAATCGCCCAAGCTTGAAGATACGGCAGGTAACAATTGGTTTGCTAGCATCACGCCAAATACATTGCCGCAGATCCAGCTCAGTAAAACCAATAGCAGTAACTCTAAACAGAGCGCTTTAGTCAGTTGCCAACCAGACACACCCGTTTGTCTTAAAATCCCGACTAACGGTTGACGCTGAATAAAAGAAAGCGACATTGCTTGATAGAAAATGAACAAGCCAACCACAAACGACAGCATACCCATCGCTTTTAGGTTTAAGTGGAACGCACTGGTCAGCGACTCAAGCTCTGCCTTAGAGCTACGAGAGATCGTCAAACCATTAGGTAACATATTTTTAAGACGTTCAAACTTCTCAGTGGGCATGTCTGAACAAGCAATCACTGAAAGCCCAGCACTTCGTTTAAGCATTCGGAGCAAGGAGATATCCGCAATCAACCTTGTACCATTAATCATATTATTTTGATCAACAACCACAGGACCAAGTTCAGAACCATCCATCAAAGGGATGTAATCACCGTTGTGCCATTCCATGTGTTCAGCAAGATCATCACTGACAAGGATTGGATATGGTGGCTTCATGAGGTTCAAAGCGGTGAGATCTTTTAACGCTATACCAGGTTGTAGCTGAAGCATAGAAACAGGATCTATACCGACAACCATGAAGTTTGCGCCATTTTCATCAGTGATACGATGGTGATCAAGAGGAGAACACTGTTGAAAACCTTCACGGCGAAGTTGGATATAAAAGCCTTGCGGGATTTTATTGGCGTTGTGTTTTGGTCGAATACGGTAAGGAAGAGGATTCGAAAAGAGTTTTTCGCCATGCGCATAGCTTTGCTTGGCGTGTTGGTTGATAGCAGTAACACCAACCAAAAGTGATACGCCGAGGGTTAAACCAAGCCATACCAAAATAATCTGCAGTGGGTAACGTCGATAGTGACCGAGTAGTGCCTTAACTACGGGCCATAACATGCAGTTGCCCTCCTTGCAGACGGATCCTACCATCCATATGCAGAGCTACTTTTTCACTGTGTGTTACCAACAGCAACGTACATTCTAATTGACGAGCCAAAGAGGTCAGCAAACGCATTACCGCTTCTGCATTACGCTCATCTAAACTACCGGTCGGCTCATCGGCCAGCAATATTTTTGGTTCCATATACAGCGCACGCGCAATGGCCGCACGTTGTTGTTGGCCACCAGACGCTTCTTCAGGGTAACGGCCAAGTAAAGGCATAAGATCTAAAGCAGAGAGAATCTGTCTCCAGAGACCTTTGTCTTCAGGTAAGCCTTTTAACTGGCGGCAAAAACGGATGTTATCGGCAATATTTAACGTTGGCAGTAAGTTGAATTGCTGAAAAATATGGCCAATGTTGTTTCTGCGATAAGCGGTGCGGTCACGCTCGGTTGAGTCGTGCATATTGAAGTGAGGAAAAGCGATTTCACCTGAGTCCGCTAGGTCTAAGCCCGCGATAAGATTCAGTAAAGTACTTTTACCTGAACCGCTTTCTCCCATTAATGCCAGCTGGTCACCTTGGTTTAATGTTAATTCAGCACCTTGCAAAACAGGGTGAAACTCCCCCCCATCGACATAGCCTTTACATAGGTCTGACAGCTTTAACATTAAACAGCTCGCATTAGTTAGAATTTGGAAGGAGAATCTACACTAATTCCCTGTTAGGAGGAAGTATTTTGAAAGATAGATCACACGCCAACGATAAAGTGATGCGATTGGTGCGCCCTACTTCAACTTCCTATCAAGTTTTTAATCCATTTTCTTGTTTTCATGCGATAGAGCGACCCGCCCCACTTGAGGACTTCTTCCGTTAGGAAAAGCAGATATACCCACTCAGGTGGAAACTTAAAATAGATAGCCGCGATGGCTGCCAATGGGATACCGATCACCCACTGAGCAATCAAATCTTGATAGAGGCAGAACTTCACATCACCACCCGCTCTCAACACCCCAACGATCACAGTCAATGGCACCGAGCGAATGACAATACCCACACAGAGGATCAGAATGAACTTCTCTGAGAGGGCTCTGGTTTCTTCCGTCAGTGCGCTAAAGGCATTAAGTATTGGCGTTTGAACGAAATAGAGAAAAACGGCTACAACAATACTAGTTAAGAAACACAAAATTGTTAAGCCAAGCGCTTGATAGTAAACCGCTTCATTGTTTTTCGCACCAAGTTGATTACCCACCAAAACAGCTGCCGCATTCGAAAGGCCAATCAATAAACTCAATGAGATAGATTCAACCGGCGTCATGACCGATAGCGCAGCCAGACCTTGAACGCCCGATTGCCCCATGATCGCGTGGTAAGCAAACAAACCACCCGCCCATGCTAAGAAGTTAAACGTGGTCGGCAGAGACAGCTTCAAGAAGCGAACCACCTTATCAATCGAAGCTGCCGCTTTAATATCGCAAAACTTAAATGCTAATAAATGCTTAGAGAAATAGAGATAACCAAACAAAGTCGCGACTTCAATCGCGCCACTCAGTACCGTCGCAATCGCCGCACCTTTGATTCCAAGCGCAGGAAAGCCTAAGTTACCGAAGATCAGCACCCAGTTTAAGAACACGTTAGACAGGATGCCGATACCGCTGAAAAATGTACTTAGCCCGGGTTTGTGCATCGCTCTCAAACCCACAGCCATACTGCTGACACACGATACCGCTAGCATGCTAAATGACGTAATTACGATGTATTCAACGCCTAAGTTGATGACCTCTTGAGAGTCGGTCGTCACGCCCATGATTTGTGCAGGAAATGAAACGAAAAACGCGATAGTCAGTAAAGCAAACAGTGTCGACACCAGCCACGTCAGCGCAGTGCTTTCTCTCACACCTTGTCTATTACCCGCGCCCCAATATTGAGCAGTAAGAAGAGCACCGCCCGTGGTAACACCCACCAGCATAATGGTCGTCACGAACATCGCTCGGCTCGCCACACCCACAGCTGCGATGTCTGCTTCGCCAAGTTGACCCAACATCAATACATCCACCAAGCCTCGGCTTGAAAACATAATGCTCTGCAAGGTGATAGGCAGTGCAATCGCAATAAGCCTGCGAACAAAATCACCTCGTGTGTGATGAATAATTGAAGAGAGCAACATAGAGAGATACCTAAACGGAACGTATTGATGAATAAAGATAAATATCGCGCTATTATATCAATGTTCGGTTTTTAACCACAGATATAAATGGAGTAACAATGAAGAAAGTACTGGTTTTAGGGGCTTCTGGATATGTTGGTTCGCAACTCCTCCCTCTCCTGCTTGAGCAAGGCTATCAAGTCACGGCAGCAGCAAGGCATATCGACTATTTAAAGGCACGGACCGAGCCTCACGAAAGCTTATCGCTTGAGTATCTTGATCTGGCCGATCAAGCTGCGACACAAGCCTTAGTCCCCGACTTTGATCTTATCTTCTTTCTCGTCCATGGCATGGCAGAAGGCCACGACTTTATCGATTATGAGCTGAACTTAGCCCGTAACTTTGTTTCTGCTCTTGGGCCAAAGAATCAACACGTCATCTACCTGAGTTCTTTACAGCCTCAGACTGGTGATTCAGAGCACCTTCAAGCGAGAAAGAAAACCGGCGAATTGCTTCGTAAAGGGCCTGTACCCGTTACCGAACTTCAAGCTGGCGTGATCATTGGCCCAGGATCTGCGGCATTCGAGATCATGCGAGATTTCGTGTACAACTTGCCGATTATGATTGCGCCAAAATGGGTTGACTCTAAAGCCAACCCGATTGCTTTGCAGAACCTGAACCACTATTTACTAAAACTCGCACAAGACACGCCTAGCGAAAGCCAAACCTTTGAGGTTGGCGGGCCGGATATTGTCTCTTACCGAAACCAATTTGCTCATATTGCCAAAACTGCCGATCGTCCACTCAGGCTATGGGCGACATCGCTACTGACACCAAAGATTGCTTCATATTGGTTAGGCGTGGTGACTTCTGTACCGTCTAACATAGGTAGAGCACTACTTGCAGGCTTAAAGCACGACTTCATCGCCAGTTCGACCATCATTAGAGAAAAGTACCCTCAGAAGCTTATCTCGTTCGAAAATATGGTTGAACAAGCCATTCACGCTGAAGGAAACTTTGTCAAAAGCAATGTATGGGGCTTTGATAAAACCGCATTCAAACGCTGGCAAGCTGGGTATGGCTATTACCCGAAGAAAACAGGCGCAAGTATCACCTCAAGCGCTTCATTGGAATCGCTTTGGCATGTTGCTCAGCAAATCGGAAGCCCGAAGCAAGGTTACTTCTTTGCTAACACTTTATGGCGCACACGCGAATGGTTGGATGTTCTTTTCGGTGGCGGTGTACCGGTTCGACAAATGCCAGAAGGGCCCAACCTAAAAGTCGGTGACAAAATCGATTCATGGAAGGTCATTCGCTGTGAAGAGAATCAGTTTTTATCTCTGCTTTTCGGTATGAAAGGCCCCGGTTTAGGGCGACTCGAGATTACTGTCTCTGACCACGGTGACTCTCGCGAGCTGAATATCTCGGCTTGGTGGCATCCAAAGGGGTTTCTAGGGTTACTGTATTGGTTTGCTATGATGCCAGCCCACCTGTTTATTTTTAAAGGCATGGTGAAGGCAATTGAGAAGCAAGCTAAAGAACAGGATTAAAAGCAGATGCGGGATTCGAGTGTCGAGATGAGAAAAGATTAAAAGCAGATGCGAGATTCGGGTAACGGGATGCGAAAAGACTTAACAGCAAATTAGCGACACGCGCTATGAGAGACAAAAAAGAGCGGATAATTCCGCTCTTCGTATCTCTCATCTCGAATCCGCTATTAGCCGATAACGCTAATTGGGATCTCAGCCAGTTGGTTGCCTTGGTTAGCAGGGTAAACGATGTATTCACCGTGATACTTCACCGCAGACTTATAGTCCGTTACTTTGTGAAGCATGAAGCCCGCTTCCATCGCCGCTTGGATGAACTCAGCATGGTTGCCACGAACAAACCAGTTCATTGGCTTAACCATCAACTCCCCGTCGAAAGAGTCGTCACACTGTTTACCGCATAAAGCAAAAGAGTGCTCGCCATCGGTGAAGAATTGAATCTTGCCGCCAGTCGTTAGCTCGTCTTCACTCGATACGCTCCAACCCATCTCGTACATTTTGTCCATGAACGCTTCAACATCACTGTCTTTTAGCGTTTTAGGCTCTTCGCCTTCAGGGAAAAAACGTCCGTAAAACGCAGAAATACGTTTAAAGGTAAAAGTTAAATCAGAGTTATTGCCTTTTGAGCGACCCTGTTTCTGCCAGCGAACCAAGTCAGGCACAATCACGCGATCATAAGCTTGGGATTTAATTGCCTTTGTTACCCAACGAACCAAATAAAGGTTGTTCGCGATAGGTGCGTCAATGGCCTTGCCAGACTTATGTAGAGCATATAGCTCGCCTAGCGCATCATTCACTAACTTCTGAATTTCAATATAGTATTTTGACATTATGCCTTCTTTCCTAATGTCCAATATAGTAATGCTGACATTACTGCACATGCAGCCATTACCATAGCCATAGACCCAGCACTGTCACTTGGCAGCATCGCAACGATAGCCCCAACGACAGAACCAGTACCAAATCTTAATGTTCCCGCAAGCGATGAAGCCGTGCCTGCCATGTTTGGATAACCACTGAGCAATAGACCCATAGAGTTACTGCCGATAGTAGAGATGGTGCCAATAAATAGCATCACAAACGGCACGATTCCCCAAAGCCCGAGATCCAGCGCCCAACCGACAAGTAAACCTACGCCAGCCAGTAATTGGATGACCAACGCTGCCCTCAACATTGTATGAGAACCGACCTTCTTAACGATTCGACCATTGATTGTCGTCATCAGAATCATCGCAACAATGTTCAGACCAAATAGGTAACCAAACAGGTCAGGACGTACGCCATAGACATCAATGTAGACAAAAGAGCCTGCAGTTAAGAATGCAAACATCCCAGAGAACGAGAATGCACCCGAGAAAATCAAGCCCATAGCGGTCGGGTTTTTACATAAACGGGCGTAATTACGAATCGTGGTTTTAAAGCGCAATGGTTGTCGGTTTTCTGCAGGAAGCGTTTCTGGGATCTTCATCGATACCGCCAGAATCACGATCACCGCAAAAATAGCCAGAACCCAGAAAATTGAACGCCAACCGAACCACAACGCTAAGTAACCGCCAATCATCGGAGCAACCAATGGCGCAACTGTCATCACCAAAGTAACGAAAGACATGGTTCTTGCGAAATCTTCACGATCGAACATATCTCTTACCACCGCTTGGATGATAACGGCCGCCGCAGCACCAGCAAAACCTTGAGCGGTACGGATGTAAGTCAGCGCTTCAATGCCATGAGTTGTCGCACTCACCATAGAAGCGATAGCAAACAAGAACACACCAATAAGCAGTACAGGCTTGCGACCATAGCTATCCGCCAACGGGCCATGCAGCAACTGCCCCAGCGCGAAACCTGCGGTATAGGCTGTTAGCGTGATTTGTACCTCACCCGCCGTCACACCAAGATCTTTAGCAATGGTCGGCATCGCTGGCAGATACATATCAATGGCTAGCGGAGTAAGTGCACCAATCGCACCTAGAATCAAAAACAGCACTAAGCCTAATTGAGGTGTTTCTAGTTGGGAGCTTTGGCTCTGTGAGGTCGATGTTTGCATGGTTCTCCGAATGTTCAACTGATAGAGCTAGGGACTAGCGTGAGTACGCGAGTCAAAGATTGGCTGAGACTTTCCTAGTACCAGTCAACATCATCAGCCGACGCTATCCATGGTCGGCTTTACAACGAAAGGGCTATTTCCAGCAAAAGTGGTCTCTTGTTAAGAACAATTTCTTGTTAAGAGCAACTTCTAGCTAAGGACTACTTCCAGATTGAATCGACTTCTTCTTGCGTTAGGTAACGGTATTCACCTAACTCTAAAGATTCGTCCATCTCAATTTCGCCAATACGTTCACGGTGTAGTGCTTCTACCTTGTTACCAAGAGCAGCAAACATACGTTTAACTTGGTGGTATTTGCCTTCGTGAATCGTTAGCAATACTTCACGCTCTGCACGAACTTCTAGGTGTGCAGGAAGTGTTAGGCCATCTTCGCTCTTAAGCTGGATGCCCTCTTTGAATTTTTCAACGTAATCGTCTTCAACAGGTTCAACCAACCAAACACGGTACGTCTTCTCGCACTTGTGCTTTGGCGAAGTGATACGGTGAGACCACTTACCATCGTCGGTAATCAATACAAGACCTGTTGTATCAATATCTAGACGGCCAGCAAAGTGCAGCTTGTCCATTTTGATTTCATCAAGTAATTCAAACGCGATACGATTTGCGCCATCTTCATGCGAACAAACAAAGCCTTCAGGCTTATAAAGCATGATGTAACGTGGGCCGTGAACATTCAGTTCATTGCCTTGCCATTCGACAACGCACTCTTCAGTTACCTTGAGTGAACCGCTTTTTTGAATGACATCATTTACTGTCACTGCCTTGGATTTTAATAAGTGTGTTGCTTCTCTTCGAGTGACGCCTAATGCATCGCACAGAAATTTATCTAAACGCATGAATACCTCAACTAATCTAAGTCGGGTATTATAGTCACCTTTGCTCAATTAGTTGAGCTATTTCACACTATTTGTTTTCCTTCTTACAAGACGCGATATGTATACACTCCGCCCGTACCAAGCTGATTCTGTAAAATCAGTGATTCATTACTTCAGAAAACACCAAACTCCGGCAGTGCTCGTGCTTCCGACAGGTGCAGGAAAAAGCCTTGTGATTGCAGAGTTAGCAAGGCTTGCGAAAGGTCGAGTGTTGGTGCTTGCTCACGTAAAAGAGTTGGTTGAACAGAACCATGAAAAGTATGAAGGTTACGGGCTGAAAGGCTCGATTTTCTCTGCGGGTTTAGGACGCAAAGAGACCGACCAACAAGTCGTGTTTGCTTCGGTGCAATCTGTGGTGCGAAATCTCGATTCATTCTCTAACCAATTTTCGCTGTTGGTTATCGACGAATGCCACCGTGTTCCCGATGAAAAGACCAGTAGTTATCAGAAAGTCATCACTCACTTACGCGAGAATAATTCGGGCATCAAGGTGCTTGGATTAACAGCGACCCCATATCGTCTTGGGATGGGTTGGATTTATCAATACCACACTCGCGGTCAAGTGCGTTCAGATGAGCCACGTTTCTTCCGCGACTGTATCTTTGAGCTGCCGATTCGTTACCTGCTCGATGAAGGTTTCTTAACTCCTGCACGCATGATTGATGCACCCGTGTTGAGCTATGACTTTTCGCAGTTAAAGCCCGCGAGCACTGGTCGCTACAAAGAAGCAGAACTCGACATGGTGATCGAGCAATCGAAACGAGCGACCCCACAGATTGTCGATCAGATTATTCACCTAGCCCAAGATAAACTAGGCATCATGGTATTCGCTGCGACCGTTCGACACGCGCAAGAGATCCTCGGCTTATTGCCAGAAGGTGAAGCTTCAATTGTGATTGGTGATACACCAACTCTCGAACGTGACCAAATTATCAGCGACTTCAAAGAACGTAAAATCAAGTTTTTGGTTAACGTATCGGTATTAACCACAGGTTTTGATGCGCCACACGTCGATTTAATCGCGATTTTGCGCCCGACAGAATCCATCAGTTTGTATCAACAAATCGTTGGCCGTGGCTTACGCCTATCTCCGGGTAAAAAAGAGTGTTTGGTGCTCGACTATGCGGGCAACAGTTACGACCTCTACCAACCTGAGGTTGGCGACCCTAAACCCGATTCAGACAGTGAAATCATCACCATCCCTTGCCCTGCGTGCGGCTTCAATAATAACTTTTGGGGCAAGCTAGACAGCAATGGCTTCTTGCTTGAGCACTTTGGGCGCAAATGCCAAGGCTACTTTACCGATGAAGACACGGGCGAGCGCGAGCACTGTAATTATCGCTTCCGAGCGAAATATTGCGGTGAATGTGGTGCTGATAATGACATTGCTGCGCGCATTTGTCATGAGTGCGATGCAACCTTAGTCGACCCAGACAAAAAGCTAAAAGAAGCACTGAACCTAAAAGATGCCTTGGTATTTGAATGCTTGGAAATGGACCTCAACGTGCTTAAAGACGAGAAAGGTAAATCACAACTTAAGGTCACCTATCGCGGAGAAAACCAAGCGCAAGTGCATGAGTTTTGGTCATTAACCAGCAAAAAGCAGAAGCAGAACTTCAAAGACCAGTTTGTTCGCCCTCACCTTGCAGACAGACATCGCCCTTTCGAAGAAGCCTCACCGACGAAAGTGGTTGCTCACCAACATAGATTCCGCCCACCTCAATTCGTGATTGCCCGTAAAGTCGGACGCTTTTGGAAAATGAGAGACAAGATATTCGAAGACGAACTACAGCAGCGTTAAGGTTAAGAATAAAAGTAAGTCTTACGTTCTTAACACTCGGCAATTAATCTTATGTATTAAAGCCTGCGCCATTTAAGCGTTAAGTTTTTCGGTATCAAATTCTCATTATTAATCAGGTTCACTTTCTGTTCAGAATTACTTTTTTATACTGAACGCTATCAACCTTCTCTAGGATTCGCTATGTTTAGTAAAGCTATGATTTCTTTGTTTTCTATAAGCTTAGGCTTATTTGTTTCTGCTGGCGCATGGGCTGACTCACATCATAATGGTCATGAATTAGTGCAGGACGTTCATAAAGCAGGAACCAGCATCGAATTTGAAGAAGATCAAGACGAAGTCTATGAAGCCGTACGAGAAGGCTACATTCGCCCTTTCTCAGAAATGTATGCGGCGGTTGAAAACGATCTTCATGGCAGAATCATTAAAGTAGAACTAGAAGAAGATGACGACATTTGGGTGTATGAACTAAAAATCAATTACCAAAACAACATCATCAAAGTCGAATACAACGCTGAGACGTTAGAAATGCTTATGATCAAAGGCCGCAACTTTAAAGACGCAATTAAACACGGCGACTAGTTACGTACGACGAAGAGCTAAGCACGACGAACAGTCATTAGAAGAAATTAGAAGAACAATTATGAAAATTTTAGTCGTTGAAGATGAGCCTCGTTTGGGCCAACAAATTATTGAAACACTTGAGGGGGCCGACTGGGTTCCAGAGCTCTCTCAAGATGGTATCGACGCACTCTACCGTGCAACGTCAGAAGAATGGGACGCGATTGTCCTCGATTTAGGTTTACCTAAGCTTGACGGCCTAACGGTATTAAAAGGCATTCGAGACGAAAACATCAACACGCCAGTGATTATCTTAAGTGCTCGTGACACGCTAACTCAACGTGTTGAGGGCTTGAACGCCGGTGCTGATGACTACCTAACTAAGCCATTTGAGATGGTCGAGCTGATTGCCCGTATCCGAGCTCAACTGCGCCGAGCATCAGGCAGTGCTGCTCCGATACTTCAAATCGGTGATCTAAGCCTAGACACACGCAGTTCTAAAGTGTTGTGGCAAGGTCAAGCAGTTAGCCTCACGGCGCTGGAATATAAAGTTGTCGCGTACTTCATGCATAACCAAAACAAGGTTATCTCGCGCACTGAGTTGGTTGAGCATATCTACAAGCAAGACTTCGACCGAGACTCAAACACGGTTGAAGTGTTCATCGGTCGTATTCGTAAGAAAATCGCACCAAAGATCATCAAAACCGTTCGTGGCCTTGGCTACCAACTGAATGCTGAATAGCTCAGTCGTCAATCACGCCAAGAGCAACCATTAATTAAGTGGACAGCCTGTTCTGATCATCGCAATACGATAAGTTACGATGAGCAAAGGCAGGTTGGAAATGCATGAATCTAAAGAAACGAACACTTAAAAACATCAGTTTAAAAAGCCGCTTGCTCCTTGCTGCGGCTTTTTGGCTAGGTGCGATGATATTAGCGGCTGGTGTCGGGATTCCGAAACTGGTTAACGACTACCTCGTCGATGACATGAAGCAGCAGCTTGGCTTAACCATGGATGAGTTAACCGCCAATATCGAAACCAATGACAGTGGTAACCTGATCATGGCAGAGCGTCTGTCTGATCCTAGGTTCAACCAGCCCTACAGTGGTATTTATTGGCGCGCCGCTACCCAAGAGCAGATCATTCGATCTCGCTCGCTATGGGATAAAGACCTCACCATCAAGCGTTCACCGATTCACACATCAGTCAAAGGGCCAGAGAAAGAAAAGCTGATTTACATCGAGCAAGATATCTACCTGCCTGAACTGAGCGACCCTGTCACGATCACCATTGGTATTGATGAAGATCCATTAGAATCCACACTGACAGAGCTTACTGGTCAAGTCTGGTTGATCCTAATGTTGCTGTTTGTTGGCGTGCTGATGTTGATCGGTATTCAAGTCAGTTGGTCGTTATTACCGCTCAGCAAGATGCAACGCGAACTGGTAATGCTAAGAAACGGCGAGCAACAAGGGTTAAGCGATAACTACCCGAAAGAGGTTTCTCCATTAGTCTCTGACCTCAATGCCCTGCTCTTTCACTATCAAGAGTTATTAGAACGAGCTCGTAACCACGCGGGTAACTTATCTCATGCGTTGAAAACACCGCTTTCAGTTCTAAAAAATGAGATAGAGCGACTTCCAGAGGATGACAAGGCACTGCTGCAACAGCCCATTCATCAGATTCAAAGCCAAATTGATTATCACCTTGGCCGCGCTCGTATGGCAGGTGCAATGAACATTCTTTCGGTGAAGTCTTCACCTTGTGAGCGTGTTGAAGCTATCTCAATGGCGTTTGATAAAGTCTACGCAGCCAACGAAGTCACCATAATTAACGAGCTAGACTCTGAGATTGAAGTGGCAGTAGAAAAAACCGACCTTGATGAAATGGTCGGCAACCTACTCGAGAACAGTTACAAGTGGGCGGGCAGCATTATTCGCGTCCATGCAAATGAACTCGACGATGGCAACATAGAGTTGGTGATTGAAGATGATGGCCAAGGCATTCCTGAAGAGAAGCTTGAGCAAGTGACCAAACGTGGCGTCCGACTTGATGAAACCACACCAGGAACAGGCTTAGGGCTTAATATCGTAAATGAAATGGCACACAGTTACCGAGGCAGCCTAACGCTCAGCAAGAGCTCAATGGGCGGCTTAAAAGCTTCTCTGGTGCTTAAAGTAAGTAAAGGCTGAACAAGCTAAGTAAAAGTTAAACACAATAAGCCCTAACGTAATGCTAGGGCTTAATTCTATCGACCTTATATACAACTCTATATATCGTTCACAGCAACATCCAAAGTTTGTGAATTATCACTAAGGGTCGTTGCTCCAATCGTTAATACCCGGCCATCAGTGTAATAGTCATGATCGTCATTGATCACTTCCACCGTTGCTAATGGGTACTTGTCTAACTCGATGTCTGGTAGTAACGTTCGTATCTGATTAGCAAGCCGATCTCGCTCTTCATCAACATTAGGCTCAATGTTATGAAGCACGGTCACAATGCCTGAGTAAGGCGTGACTTTAAGGCCATCATCATAGCTAATTGCGCCTAACCACTGAGGCTGGTTAGTTTTAATATCAACACCTGCACGCCACCAACGAATATGGCTGCGCTTCATCAGGTTACCCGGCAATTGAAAAGCCATATCTTGCGGCTTGTCTCGCCAATATAAATCAGACACTGGCGGCGTTTTTTCTCTAAGCAATGCGAGATAACCAACCCATTCAATCTCATTTCGAGAGAAGGTTTGATTCTCTATCCAGCCTAATTGCTTCATTAAGTCTCTTGGGGTTGCTCCAACATAAATTACGTTGATCGCTTGCGCCGAGTAGAACGAAGATTTACCGGGGAACGCTTTATAGGTAACCGAGTTCCAGTCGACTTTGTTTATTTGAGCCGTCTCTGGTTGATTCTGAAAGTCATCCGCTTTCCAGAAAAAGTGAGCGTAGTTCGCAAACAATACCCACGCCAACAACAGCGCACTAGACTTAAGTACTAAGCATCGCCACTTCATTCGGTAACCGATAATGGTGAAGACTAATACCGCGAACACACCAACGATCAAGCTATTATGCTCCGAGATAAATATCTTAAGGCTATTAAGCCACGGGAAGTTTTCAACGCCGTGCGCCAGTAACATGCCCCAAGCAATGAACTGCCCTCCACCAAGGGCCAAACCGATAAACGCCAACACACTAAAATTACGCCACGGTACACGATGCGAGCCAGCTATAAATGGCACAACCCAAGCGATAGGCCCTAATAAACGAGCAAAAAGAATGATGTATGTGCCTTTGCGAGCAACCAGATAGCGGCAGCGCGCAATTAATCTTTTGGTTTTAGGGCGAAACTTAATGAGCCTTCGTTGTACCTTAACACCGTATTTATAACCAATGAAATAACTGAGTTGATCACCAAGCAAACCACCTAGCATCACCAAAACCAACGCCATCCATGCACCTGAATACAGTTGAAAGCCCGCTGCGATAAAGAACGGCTCTCCCGGTACAAATAGGTTTGGGCCAATGAGAGCATCACCCAATGCTCCCAGAAACAGCCCTAGTCCATCAAACATAACAACCTCAATGCTTACTGTTCTTTGTAATGACCGAACTTGTAGTTCATCTCGTTGTTACGCATTTCGCCTTTAAAGAAGCGTCTTACATTGGCTTTAAGATAAGTAGAGCCTGTCTTCACAACGCCATCTTGATCTAATCGACGTGGGTCAAAGCCAAAGGTCATATTTAGGAATCTAAATCGCCATGTTTTGCTCGCACGTTTTACATAATCACAGTCCTCACAAAGGACGATCTCTTCATCAAAACCGCCGATCTCATCATGCGCCCGTTTAGTCGAGAAAATACATGCGCCAATCGCCGTCGGGAAAAAGAACTGAGTAGTAAACAAGCCTGCGTTAAATAGCTCGTAACCAAACTTGTGTACAAGCGGCAAACCTTTCGAGCTCATGTACACACCCGCCACTTCAAGCTTCTTCTCTTCTAGTTCATAAAGCGCTTTCGCAAGGAAGTTTCGAGGCAAGCTCACGTCAGCATCTAAGAAAAGGATTCGGTTGTATTGCGCCAAAGCAGCCCCGGTGTTTCGACCAAGGCTAACACCGCGTTCTTGCATATGGTGGACTGTCAGTTTTGGCAATGCACTTTCATAGGCTTGTGCGACTTCTCGGGTGTTATCTTCACTGTTCGAGTCGACAACAATCACTTCAAACTCTTGGTGGGTTTGCACGCTCAACTCTTCCATTAAGCGGCTAATGCGTTTCTCTTCGTTTAGCGTAATTACGACAATGCTTACCGGTTCCATATTTTCACCTATTCATTCTGCTGTTTAATTGACACTAAGATTAACGAACTAAGACTTAACCAAGTCTTAGGCAAACATTCATTTTCCGTTCATTAACTTGATGATTTAGCAGTGATATAAATAGATAAGGATTGCGATGTAAAAGGGAGTAAAATGCGCTAAACAAGCGTTAGCGAACGTTTTATCTCCAAACGAACCCATTATCGAAGGAAATTCACTTTGAGATGTGCTTCTGACTTGCTCATATTGGAATGTGATGTTAGTATCCGCGCTCGCTTAAGCATGAACTTTTGTGTTTAAGCATTACCACACACTCAAGGTCGCATTGAGGTGTGAAGTTAATTTTTACTAATTTGAGAGTAAAACTATGAAATTTGAAGCAGTAGTACGTACTGAACTAGGTAAAGGTGCGAGCCGCCGCCTACGTCACGCTGGTAAATTCCCAGCTGTAATCTACGGTGGCGAAGCTGAAGCTGTAGCTATCGAACTTGTTCACGCTGACGTGATCAACCAAATGGACAAGCCTGAATTCTACGAAGCAATCACTCTACTGATTGACGGCGCAGAAGTTAAGGTTAAGCCACAAGACGTTCAACGTCACGCGTTCAAGCCAAAAGTTGAGCACATGGACTTCATCCGCATCTAATTCCCTACCAAGGAATAAGATTGGATTAATCCAGCCTTCTGCATAGAAAAGATAATCGATCTTACCAGTCGAGAAATCTAGAAATTCGAAACCCCGATGCTACCAACATCGGGGTTTCACCGTTTTTGAGCCCTCAAAAAACGTCCAAAACATCTTATCGAATCCAAACTAAAGATACCTACCCACGCGCTCTACTTCTTTCAAAGCAATACCATCGGCTGCTATACCAACAGGAGCTGAACCTAGTGAATACCACTTAACATCATCAGTCTCTTGAGCGGTGATATCTCCTTTCCAGTCACTCACGATAAAATAATGAATCAACTGAAGTTCCTTCGTAGGATGGTAAAGCGAACACAAGTATTGGTAATCAATCGGAACAACATTAAGCTCTTCATCAAGTTCACGAAACAGCGCCTGAACCTGGTTTTCACCGTGTTCAATATGGCCGCCAGGTATAGTGATTAAACCGGGATCGGTCTCCCTAGACTCACTACGCTTTTCTAGTAATACCTGCGATTCCTTCAGCATGACAAAAGAAACACACTCGTGGACATCCATCTAATTTTCCTAAAGCCGTTACAAAGGTAGTTAAGTTTGTTGTTCTAGCTTGTGTTAATGCTTAATTTACAACAAGCTTTTTACTCAGCCTTTCATACAATTCAAAAGCTTCTGTTTTAGATATCAAATTTCCGAGAGCGTATTGATGAGCTAGCTCAATATCGTCGCTTTGATTGGAGTAATAGCGCTTGGCGACTGAAGCGCACTGGCTCAGATTGGTGTACCAACTGCCGTCTTGCTCAGCCACAAAATAATACGCCGCTCGCACTAACTTTTTACCAATTACCTTAACGATATCCGCATCAGTCATTGTTTTGAAACTCGAGGGCATTTGCTCAAGAAAAGTAGACAAGTCACCATTGAGAGCTTGAGCGATTTCAATGCTTGGTTTGTATAGTGGGAACTCATTAGATAAATCATTCCCCCAAACACAACAGCAGCAATGCTTGATCCAAAAGTGCCAGTGATACTTTTCCGTGGGTTGCAGAACATCCCGCAGGAAGCCAGGATCGATATCAAGCTTGGTCACTTGCGGATAGGTTTGGGGTATGGTGCCGGAAAGTAGGTTAAATACTTCCTTTTCTCTCTGACCAACAGGCGTAGCGAGTACGATAGAAACATCCAAATCAGAGCGACCAACAATGGCCGTTCCTCTAGGCACGCTTCCATACAAGTAGATACCATCAACTTGACTTGGAAGTTCTCTTAGCAACGAATCAACGACTGCTGACACCACTTCTTGAAATTCAGGCGCAATGTTCTTTGGCGAATAAAGATTTTGAATGAACCCTTCTCGATCGAGCCCTCTATCTAGCTTCTGCATACCACTTTCCATCACTAAGCCTTTTTCCAATCAGAACGTAGAACCGCCAACACAACTGTATCCCACCATTGACCTTTGAAGAATCGATGATCTTTAAAACACGCTTCTTGTTTCATTCCTAGTGACTTACATAATTTAATCGCAGCCAAGTTCTTGCTGATGGTTTCAGCGTAGATACGGTGTATGCCTAACTCTGAGAAACCAAAATCAGCGAGGGCTTCAGAAGCTTCTATAGAAAGCCCTTTTCCCTGAATTTCCCTTGAGAAAGCACAGCCCATTGAAGCTTGTTTATCGCGTTCAAGACGTAAACAAACGGTTCCAATAAACTTCCCCGAATCTTTGCTTTCAACCGCTAGCTGATAGGACTGGCGTGGTACTTCCAAAGCCTGTGCAACAAACAACTGGGTTAGCTCTCGATATTTGTTAGGTTCACAATCACTTTCATCATAGAAACGCTGATACTTAGCGTCTTGAGACATCGCAACAAAGGCACACTCGTCTTCGAGACTCATATCTCGAAGAATCAACCTGTCAGTTTCCAGCTTAAACATCAAAATTCCTTTTTATCTTATAGCCTTGAAAGGAAAAGTCTCGGAGGTGTTTACTCGTATACTTTCCCGTTATGCTTCAACCAACCATGAGTGTGATGATTACGAGGGTCTTTGTGCGTCCAGTGCATTACGCCACCTTTCTTGTTCCATTCATATTCACCATAAAATTCAACTCGATCGCCCTTTGCCAGTCCCTGAACACGAGGCGCTAAGTCAATATTATGTGCGACTAACAAGGTTTGTCCGCTATCGAGTCGCAAAATGAATTTCTGATGTCGAGAGCCTTTATTATCATCAGGAAGTACTCGATACACCGTACCCGATCCGCGCACCTGAACGTCGCTTTGGTGATTTTCGTAAGCTTGCTTAAGTCGCGTATCATTCGCTTGAACATGACTGATGCCGAAGCTAAGCAGCACCAAAAGTAGAGCGCAAAATTGTTTCATTCCTTTCATTTCCCATATCTGTGTGTTGATTTGGGATACTGGCTGGGCATCCCCTCTTTTAACGATGCTTGTACTGAGTCGGACAATAACCTCTCGAAACGTCCGAACTGCGTAGTTTTACATGCTTGGTCGAGCGCCCAGAAACACGTGAACGCCACAGCTTAAAACTGCCAAGCTTGAGATGGCTACGCATAAAACGAATCACTTCCGATTCATTTAAACCAAATTGCAGTTCTATTGCTTCAAACGGCGTTCTGTCTTCCCACGCCATTTCGATAATTCTTGATTCATTCTCTTTAGATAGCATCATGCATACTCTTCCTTAATAAACTGGAAGAAATACGCCCGTCTTAGATTTAAAGATCACAAGTGACTACTTTGAACTCCACGACTTATAAAGTTCAGTAAAACAACAAGCTAACTCAAATTATGGCTATTTGCTTTCCAGCCACTCAGAACGCAATAGACCATACTTAATCGAGTCATAATACTCGCCTTGGTAATAACGCACTTTTCTTAGCCTAGCTTCTTGCTGGAAGCCTAATTTAAGAGCTAGTGACATCATCCGCGGATTACCCGACCAAGTGGTTAAACCGACACGCTCTATCTGCTTGTTTTCGAATAGGTAAGATACCCAAAGAGGAAGAGCTAACGCAGCAATACCCTTCCCCCAATAGTCGGAGTTATAAATGACTACTCCGACTTCAAGCCAACGTGTCTCTTCACACTCCCAATAACAACTGACGGTTCCTACAGGCACATCGTCTACAACCACCAACTGTAAGTCGGATCCATTGAGTAACCGTTGAAACGAACGGCTTTCAAACTCTTCTAGTGATGGCGGTGAGTATGGAAAATAAGGGCCGTTAAACTTCGTCCACTCATCGTTTGAGATAACCAAGGAATAAATGGCTGCCAATTCGCTTGGCATGGCGGGCCTAATACTTACCTGCATTTTCTCTCCTTGGTTTGGTGCTTAGGTATGGTTCTTGGTCTAAGTTCTAGAGGGATTAGTCGCGACCACAGCAGTCATTAATCTCATAATAACCATTAATAATAAAGTAACTAAATCGGATGACTACCAATCTAGCAGCTAGGCAATCATGGGGTTAAATAAGCTTGTGCGAACTCTCTAAGCACTCTCGCATTATTGTGGTATTTGCTATCCCCGCACTTTGTGCCATCTACTCTGATGTCCGGGCTGGAATATGCAGGTATAACATCTCGCTCATAAGACATCACTGTGCCTCTGTCAGCACAAATTGTACCGAATGAATATTGAGGAGCTCTTGGATACGTTCCAGAAATGTAACTTTCTATACTATCAAAATCTTTCAATAACGTTTTATAGTCATGATTAGCACCACTTAAATGGCCAATTTCATGCTCCATTAAGTAATCAGGGCAGTTTATCGCTAAAGAAAAAAAGTAGGATACCGAAGAAGACATACCACAATAATCAGACTCAAAGCTAAAATTATAATTAGAAAATACTATCCCAGTAAAAATGGGGACGCCGTCTTCTGTTGTTTCTGGAATCGGTTCTTCCATCGAGAGTTTTAATAACCTCTCTGCTGCGCCCAAATCTTGAAACCAAAGGCTGTCGATTTCAGACGTATAAGTCACCTTAGTGACTTTTCTCGTCATAGGGACGCAGGAGTTTTTTAACACCAGATTCGAATAGCTTTCCCATGTCGCTATTTTAGAGGCTATAAATGCTTTGGAATATTCATCTAACACCGATTCATCAACATAAAGGTGGATTTCTGTATTCAAAACCTCGCTCTGTACACAAGTAGGAAACTCGATGCTTTGAGCATTGGAGAGTCGACTATTGCTCAACACTATAATCAAAACACAACCAACTAACTGGATGAGCCTTTTAAAAGAACTCTCACTGACTCGTGTATTCATTTCCACCCTCTCCCTATATTCAAAACCACAAAGAGCATCAAAAACGCCGTGACTTAAGATTCATATCAACCCCCATTACACATATAAGCATTGGCCTCTCAAAGTAACCTGCACTACCTGTGTTTTTCAGAAAATAAAAAGCTCGCCATACAATGACGAGCCTTGTTGATTATGGGAGCTTAACGCTTATAAGACCTTAACCTTAACAGATCTAGCCACTAAGACAGCTGATCGCGTAAAGCCAATTCAACGTTTTTCAATACTTTGAACTCTTCTCGAGTACAACCGCGCGCCACGGAAACCCAATGGTCGCCAGTTTCATCGGCCCCTTTAAACTCTGCACGCAACTCATATCGTCGCCATGTAACAAACGCCAAAATAAAGGTCAGTGCAAGCATTGGTAAACCGAACTGAGGAACAAATGCCCAAGTCGCCGCCGAGAGGACTAAAGCCAACGAAACGATATTGATTGCGTTTTCTTTAAGACCCAATTGACGAATTTCTAACTGTTTGATTTTACGTAAGCTATACACATCTTTTTTAACTCGGAGTTCATCAGAACCCACCAGAAAGTCTGATGCTTTGTATGACCTACGAAGTCGCACTAAATTCGCTAACCTGTTGCGTGTTTGGTTCTTATTCATCGCCTTTCTCCATGTTATTTAAAGGTTAGTAAAAACTAATATAATCATGAAGTTAATGAACGAATGCTTGTTTTATAAATCAAACCAATATTAAAATCAAGCCTATGCAATTAATAACAATTATAACAACGCCACTTAGCATATAAAATTCAAATAAAAAGAAGGCTTATTGAGGAGTCTACTCATCGTAAATCGATGTACTTTAGTTAAGTGAGATATAGGCCGATAATATTTCCAATAACCGACCAAACATACCAAACGGCGGGCATAATTCCTCCTGCTTTGTAACCACTTATTTCAACGCGATTTTTGCGACAAACTTCGTGTTCAAGGAATGCTGAACAGTGGTCACATAACGCTCCACTTGTCATAGGTCGCATAACTCCCTTGCCCACTATCCATCCGGCTTTTAAATACCTGAATCACTCAATTGAACATATCAATATAGCTTATCGATTAAGCAATTGATCTCATAATGTAGAGTCTGTACGCTTACACTATGCACACGGTTACCTAATGAAGATCACGATGAACGAACTACTGACATGCGGTATGGAACAGAAACAACGAACAACGGTGACGAGTTTATTCGCAAGAAATGGATTTAAGATCGCAACGACTGACTTTGATGATGTGACTTTCGAACGTGAAAATGTGTTGGTCAACGTTCGATTTGATTCCTCTTCTAACGTTGAATCGATTTCAACTCTAAACAACTAACGAGCTCACAAGCAGGTCGCTAAAATAATTGAATGGCCAACATTCGAGTCATTTTAGCGTATCTTGCAACCTGCCCTTTTCTACTTCATCCCCACCCTCTTCTCTTCCAAAAGCCACCGAGTGACAATTAAATCAATAACTCGCAATTCCATGATCTTGGCTTATATTTATTAATATCCTTTGAAAAAAAATTCGAAATGATGCCTATGTTCCTAACTCGGTTAATTTATGTCAGTACGCTCTGTGAAAGTTGCGATTCTCAGGCTTTGAACGACATTCTTCAGATTTCACACGACCGCAATAAGCAAAGCCATTTAACAGGCCTTCTAAGCCACAATGATAAGTATTTCCTGCAATGTATTGAAGGTTCGAGAACCGCAGTGAACCATACTTACAATCATATCTTGAATGACACGCGACACAAAAACGTCATGATTTTATATTTCAAAGAGATCGATTGTAGGCAGTTTGGTGATTGGTCTATGGGTGATATTCCACAATCTAGCCTAACTGAACTGGTTAATTTACAGTTTTCAACATCAGACCAGTTCAACCCGTATGAGATGTCAGGAGAAAGTGCCTACCGAATGCTTCTGGAATTGAAACAGAATTTGCCATCAGAATAGCTCTTCGACCCAACTTAATCCGTAGAGCAAGCAACAAAAAGCCCCAACGTATGGGGCTTTTTGCGTTTTATTGTAAAGGCAACTATTCGTTATTCTTCGGTGAACTCTAATCGCTCTCGCTGCTCACCGCTTCTTGTTCACTGCCAGCAAGAGCTTGCTGTTCGGCGGTAATATCAGATTCTTTGAACACAATGAACGCGCGGCGGTTTAATGCATCGGCTTTTTCAGAGCGTTCATTAATCGCAGGCTGCAACTTACCAAATGACTTCACTTCCCAGATAAACTGCTTAGGATCGAGTTTGGTTTTGAGGTATTCAACCACCGTTTCTGCGCGGCGCTCTGCCAGCTTTTCATTGTAAGAAAGTGAACCCGATTGGTCGGTGTGCCCTGCCACCATTATGCTGCCTTGCAGGCCGCTCAACTTCGTTGTGAAGTCATCTAACTGAGTTAGATCTTCTTGCTTGAGTACTGACTTATCGAAATCGAAGTGTGGCGTCATTGCCATATAAACTTTACGTTCTGGTTTTGGTGGCTCACAGAAAGGCATCTCTTCGTACTTCTGAGCTTCTTCAAACACAATAAATGCACGGCGGTTCTCCGCTCGGTCTTTATCTGTCTTACCAAACAGAAGAGGTTGAGTCTCACCAAGGTGTTTCACTTCCCAGTCATATTGCGTTGGGTCTAGTTGCCCTTTCAAATAATCTGCGACCGATTTAGCACGGCGCTGTGAAAGACGTTCGTTGTATTCCAGAGAACCTTTGTAATCAGTATGGCCGACAATCGTGATACGCCCTTTGAGGCCTCTGATCTCTTTAACAAAGGTATCCAAGTTGATCTTATCGAGGTCGCGTAATTGATATTTATCAAACGCAAAATGCTCTGCGATGGCGATGTGCACCTCACGCTCTGGCGCCAAACACTCGCTGATTAAAAACTTAGACACGTCTATGCCAGCAAACTTGTCTCGGTTCTCCTGACTCACGTACGTGTCGGTTGCACAGCCGGACAGCAGCAAGGTACTCATCACTGCGCTTATTAGGAAAATAATTGTTTTCATCTTACTCTTAACTGTCACTTCGAATTCTCAACTCTTAACTTTCAAGCCACTTTTGGGCTGGCTTAGATCTTGCCGACTAAGTTAATGAACACACCGGATGCGTCGTAGTCATCATCATTGGTTAAGTCACTATCAAACGCAGAGAAGTTATAACCAATCCCCATTTTGAAGTTCTCGCCAATGTGCTTGTTCACCGAAACTAATGCACCGTGTTCTAGCTCATCGTTGAGAGTGTCTGTTTTCCAGTGGTATTCACCCGTCACATCCCACTCTTTCATCACGCGGTAAGAAGCACTTAATCCGTATAGGTCGATATCGCTTTTAACCAGCTCATTCGAACCAGACGCTCGTTCAAAAGCTTGCTGTTTGTCTTTATGCGCGTATTTAGTGCCAACATCCCAGTGTTGGTCGATCGAATAGATCGCTTCAACTTCAATGATCTGACTGGTTTCGTCTTGATAATCCACATCGCGATCCAGTTGATCGAAATCTGCAATATACGTGTAGCGGCTCAGTAAGTTGAGTCGATCGTTGTAGATCGGACGATACGCGAGGCCGCCAGTGGCTTCAGTAAATTGCGCCATGGTTTCGCCCGTAGTCTCGCTTTCGGTAATGGAGTAGTTGTACTTGCCGAACAATGTGTACTCTTCCGTTAAGTGATGCGTATAACGGTTGGTCGTCACGATTTGTTGAAGTTCTCGTTGAGCGATGTCAGGGTCGTCTTCACTCTTATCCACTCGATACTCAAATTTGTGGCTTAGGGTGATGTCATCTAGGTCAATTGAAGCATTGAAGCTGATGGACTCACGCTCTGTGGTGATGCTCTGGTCATCTTCAATTTCCCCAAGCTGATAACCGATCCCCATCTCGACATCTTCCGTCACATCGTAGCCAAAGCCGTACGAGTCGATACGGCCATGACCATCGTTTTCATCAACAAACTGGTTCTCTTGGTAGAAATCGACACTGCTAGTCAGGTCTGCACGCTGACCAACAATCACGTTGTTTTGGCCTTCGTAGTTATCATCTACATAAGTTACGTAGGTTGAGTGGTCATCGGATACATCGTAAGTCACAGTCGCTTCTGCTACTTGGCCTCGGTCGCCATCGGTGTATTCGCCACCAAGAGACAAGTCTTCCAACACTTGGAATTCAGCACCAATCGACGCGCTGTCGTTTTCATCATAGTCATCCGACTGGTCGACGGTCTTTTGCCCTTTGACGTAAACGCTGTTCTCACTGTCCCACATGTATTCCAAACGCACACCCGCTAAGGTGGCATCACTGTGCTCGTCGTTTTGGTTAAGCTCTTCAGTTTGTTGCCCTGCCGCCGAAACCTTAATGTGCTCGGTGATTTTAACTTGAGTCTCAATCTCAATCGTTTCAGTATCTGTTTCTAGATTACCATCGACATCGCGCTCTTCATTGGTCGAGAAGCGAGAGAGAACCGCCAAGCGATCGGTAGCTTGCAAACGAAGTTCAGCACCGTATGCCTCTTGCTCTAAATCATCGCTGCTGCTTGCGTAGCTGTATCCCGCGTCTTTGTCTCGATACCAAAGTTTCAGGTCATTACCAACAGCACCAAAAATGGTTGGAGCAAGATCGTAAAGGCTGGTGACAGCTGTGATTTGGACACTGTCGCCCTCGCGGTCTTCCAATGTGTCGCCAATTGGCGTAAAGGTTAAGCCGCCATCAACAGAGACAAAATTCGACTCAGTTTGAGTACCTTCACTGTGTGCAAACTCAGCCTTAATGTAGGTACCTTCTGTTGCACGCAACGTTAAGTCCGTACCGTAAGACTCGTAGTCTTGGTTGTCCTTTTCTTGAGTTGCATACGTCACGCCAACACCAACGTAATCGTTGATCCAACCTTTAGCACGACCACCGTAAGACATCGCGTCTAATGAATCTGAACCTTGTGGAACATACTCATAATCGACAACCAGAAAGTTTTCGTAATCATCGCCGTTTTCAATCACGCTACCAAAGCTATCGGATAGGATGTTGTCGAGTGGCTTGGTCAAAATAATTCGACCTTGGTATGGGTCAAAATCATAGTCGACACCCGGCTCAAGTGGGATTTCATTCTGCACTAGGCCAGATTCATCTTTTACTTTTACATAAACCTTGTCGCTTCCTGGTACCGCTTCACCATGACGAAGGAAGTACAGAGAGCCGCCTGTGCCCAAGAACTCATCGTGTGCATACAACGAATCTGCTTCTGCGGTAAAACCGACCACGTTCAAGCGATCTTCACCATATTGTGTAGTATCGCGAGTACGATAATCAGCTTTGAAACCATAGAGGCTACGGTTGTAATCGTTGTTCTCGGTGCCTGTTAAACCCGTGTTGTAGTTACCCCACAAGTATTGAGACTTATCGTATTCCACATTGAGGTAAACCTTGCCCTTGGTGTTGACCACTTTTTCGATGTTTGAGCTATCGCCATAGTTGCCGTAATAAAGCTCATCGTCGTCTTCGAGGATATCAAACACATCCGAATCGTCCGAGGCGAAGGGATGTTTGAACATGTCTTTGATTTCACTTTCTCGCGTATCAAAGTGAGTCGTTACACGAAGTTTGTCGCCAAATTTACCCTGACCAAAGTACGCTAAACGACCTTGGTTATAGATGTCATCTTGGTACTGGTCATCGACACTTAATGCATCGCTATTACCAGACACATTGTTCTTACCAACATAAAGATCAGCCAAACCGGTTTGTGCGTAGTACGTATCTGGAATACGAACGTAAAGCTTGTAACGACGTTCATCACCGTTATCAAACACAACCTTGGTAGGGAAAATGTAGGAGTCTGTAGGTAAGTACTGCTCTGCGTATAAGTTGCCGTCTTCGACATCAAATTCATCTTCACCGATGATAACTTTATCAACGCCTTTCAAACCGGTACCAATGAACTTGGCTAAACCCGCATTGGTCGGGATGTTATGACGCATCAACTTAGCTTGGCCGTAGCTTTTATCTTTACTCTCTTCATCGTCGTTATCGTTTCGATCGATCTCGACTTTAGAGTCCGGCTTGACTAAGTCAGTCACACCAACGGTGGTCACATCCATGTTGCCATCTTTGTCCCACGCTTTTAGGCGGAACATCAGCTGCTCACCGACCTCAAACTGATAATCAACATCAATTTGACCATCCCAATTGATGTCAGAGTCGTTCGCCAGTTTGTCGCCTTCAAGCACAGCGATTGGCTCAGACAAGCCAAAGTCACCCACTCGGTACACTTCCAACTGGTACCTTTTGATGTAGTAACCATAGTTAGTCGTGATGGTGAAACCGACACTGTCTCGCAGTGCGCCCTGCTCGACTTCCAACTCATCGCTGACACTGACATCTAATACTGGGTCAAAGCGAGTGATGTCACGGCTTGCCCAAATAGCGCCTTGTTCTAGGTAAATACGCGAACTATCTTGATCTTGGTTCGGCTTAGTGATTTCAATGCCAGTCGTCTCAGAACCGAGTTTTTCAAGCTTACCTGTGTCTTTCGCTACCGCCATCACAGGAATGGCCGTTAACACACACGTCGCTAAACGAGACTTACTAAATACTTTCATACAATTTCCAGATACGGTTCCAATGGCTTACTTCTGTTCACTTTGTTGGTCTTTACGATGAACGCTAAAGTTGAACTTGGTGAGCTTGTTCGGGGTAATTCGCAACACTTTCGGGTTTTCGCTTACTACTTCCATGGAGGTGGAGAGCGAATCAGTGTCCAACTTCACTAGGAAGTTCTTACCTTTCTTATTGAGTACCCATTGGTCGGGCACGTGGTAACGACCGTACTGGTCTGTGTAAATAACGATTCCCTCAACCGTCATCAACTTAACGCCCGGAATACCATCTTCGTAGATACCTTTGTTCTCGATAACGATTTCCCACAGGTAATCCTCGCCATCGCGATATAGGTTTCTGGTTACATTGAGGTTTTCCGCACTCAGTCCCTTTTTCTTGTCCGATTCATGCTTAAACTGAATCTGACCTTGTGCGTCGAACTCGATGCGAGAGCCCGCATCGGTCGTGACGTAGAAATCAAAGCTCTGCTGTGTGCGAGTTTTAAATTGAATAACCACTTTGCTGGTTTCTGGCAGCGTTCGGTTCACTGAATGTCCCCAAAGATCACCAAGATCCAAGCCTTGCTCAAGTGCAGTGGTTATCGCACCATCTTGAATAGCAACGTCTTGACCATCACGAATGATGTGCGTCGAATCAGCGATGTAGCCTTGCGTTGCTAAGTTCGCAGTTAGCTCAACATCAAACGCGGTTGCATCGGCTTGGAATCCATCTTTGTTGTGATCTTCAAAAACTTTACCGATGATCGATGAGGTATCGAACACCTTGTCCGGCTCTACGGTTACTTTGGCGGTGTCTTCATTAGAAACAGCCGTGCCATCAACCTTTGCTACTGCGGTGTTGATGTAATCACCAAACGTTGCTCCTACCGAGACACGCAATAAGTAACGAATACGCAGCTTCTCGCCCGGATCAAAGTTCAACGATGTGAACATTAACTTGCCCGTGTCTGATGGCTCTTGAGAGATAACCTGATCGTCTTCTGTACCAAACTCACCATCAATGCCGCTTAGCACAACTTCTGATGTATCCACGATGTATTTCAGACCACCTGGGTAACGGTCTTCCACCGTCACGTTCTTAAAGTAAGATTCATTGTTGTTCTCAACGATGATCTCGTACTCAACCGCATCGCCAACTTGCGCGGTATCTTGCAGCGCAGACTTGGTCAGCTCCAACTCCCCAGAGTTATCAGGAATCTTCTTGATGTGAGTAGTTACACTGTCGCTGGTTTCAGTACCGTCAGATTCAGTCGCCGTGAAGGTATTGGTAATGTCATCATCCAAGCCCTTACCTAGCGTGCCCACCACTTCAAACGCGTAAGCATTTCGTTTGTTGGATTTCAGGTTAACGGTGGTGTCTAAGTCTTTATTCGACGGGAAAGAATTACGCTGAATAACCGCGCCCGAGTCGTCGACTTCCACACCTTCAATTGTCCAATCGATAAAGACTTTATTACCTGTGCTGTTTTGTAGCTCACTGATCTCATCGGTTAGACGAACATTGGCCGCGTTACCTTGACCATTGTTAGTCACGGCTAAGTAATAAGTGACACTGTCGTCATCTTCGGTGTATTCAGGTTTATCTGAACGTTTTTCAACAACCAGATCAGCACCCACTGGCGGTAAATCCAAAGCCGATACTTGGTCTGCCACTGCCTGCATCGAGGTTTCAGACGCCAACATGCCCTTAGAACGAGCGCGCATCGCTGGGCTGCCAGTTAAGTCGAGGTAGTAACCAAGCACATCGATGTTAGTCAGCATGTCTTCATTGACCGTCAATGTGAACGTGTAATCAATCTTGCCGCCCGGCGCGATGTCGACCAAGGTGAACAGGTCTTTGTCGTCATCAAAGGTGCCAGGTTGAGTTTCAGCCCCTTCTGATGTTGCCGTTAGTGTCCATTCATCAAACGCATTACTAAAATTACCATCAATATGATCACCCATGGATTCAGAGAACTGGGTGTAAAGCGCGACATCTTTGGCTATACCTCGGCCTATGTTTTGCACCACTAAGTGATACTCAACCTGCTCTCCCGGCACGTAATACGGGGCATCGGTAAACAGCTCAGCTTGAACCACAGCCGCAACTGTTTGAACTGGAGGACTGATAACATCGCCGCCATCTACTTGCGCAGTATTAATGATGTGTCCGGTCGCGGTATCGACTACGGTGCCTTTTGAGCGGAACACAACTGTGCCGTGCGGTGCAATATCCACACTGTACTCAATCGGGCTAATTTGCTCCGTCGTCGTTCCTACCGTGGTTGACTCAACAACCAAAGAAGTGGTTCCAGCAACAAAAGCAGGCCCAGTGGTACCATCGTAATAGCCCACCTCTATCGTGCTCATGTCATCAACAACACTTAAGTCACTGATGTAGTTGTTCGAGGTGTTTTCTATGGTGATCAAGAACTCCAGCTCACCACCCGGTTCATACTCTGTTTGGACATTGGTTTTGGTCGCAACAAACTCAGAGTCTTTCGGTGTAATCGTAACGGTAGAGTCTTGTGGGGCACCGTTGTAAGTGATGGTTGCCGTATTGCTGATATCACCAATCGCTGTCGTGCGAATTAACGCCTTAACATGGAAAGTCACAGTGCTCTGTGGCGCAACATCCATACTCACATCGATGTCTTCACTCAAGTCGAACGTCTTGGGAGTGACAACAGAGCGATCATCCGAGGCGTCAAAGCTCACTTCCCATAGTAGGAATGCCGACTCTTGTTTATCCGCGGTCGTGTCGACTTGAATGTCACTGATGATGTCTTGAAGTTGAACACCAGATGCAAACGCATCAGAGCTGTTGGTTACGGTGATGTCGTAGTTAATCAGCTTGGTTACTTCATACGATGGCGTATCAACCGTCTTCTTGACCGAAACCGTCGCCAACACTGGTGTACTGGTAGCACTGTCATCAAATGTTGTGCCGTCAAAGGTCGCTGATGCGATGTTAGTAATATCGCCTGTCGCCAACGGATTAGTCGCAACTTGAATAGTGAAAACAATACTGTCTTGAGGCGCAATATCGAGCGTCTCATGAAGGTCTTCACCACGGGTTGCATCCGGTACTGGGGTTTCACCGGTTGTCGATACCGCCGATATTTGGATTGAAGCAGGGTCAAAAGCTTGTTCAGTCGTACCACCTGCAATCGTGGTTTCAACCGACTTCAGCGCATCTTCAATAGCAACATCTTCAGCCCAACCTAAGCCGTTATTCTTAACGGTCACGGTGTACTGAAGTGTTTCTCCCGGAAGGTACTCTGCTTTATCGACATCTTTAGTGATCTCAACTTGCGCATCTTCTGGAATGTAGGTCGCGTCTGCAGAGTGCTCACCGTCGTCGCTATCAACTTTAACGACGTTAGTGATCTCGCCTTTGGCCTTATTATTAACAGTGTTGGTCACGACAAATGAATAACTGTCACCCGGGTGAATGCTGTAAGTCGCACTATAACCCTGTGCGTTATTAACCACATCTTTGCGAGCGTTCAGGGCTGGATCGCCACTGCCATCAAGCTGTTCGTCGCTAATGATCCAATTACCTGTCAACGCTTGCTCTTGATCTGGGCTGTTAGCCACCTCTGTCATGATGGTATCGATGCGATCCGTCAGGACTTGATCGACAAGGTAACCTTCACCTGTGTTAGCCACGGTGATCTTGTATGAGATAGGTTGACCCGGTTGATACTTAGCATCAGGTTCTGCAATTGGCGTCGTTTCTTTGGTTAGAACCAATTGACCCGACTTCGGAGTGATAAAGCCTTCTCGTAAGCGAGCGATCTTCGAATCGTCCAAACCATGTCGCAGATAAGCCGTATTGGTAAAGCGCCCAATCGCGTCATCTCGTACCTTGCCTTGGACGTGAATACGGACAACTGTGTACTTATCGCCGCCACCCGTACCGGCATCGTCACGCCCTGCCATCTTGATCGATTCGACAGGTAAATCGATGTCTGGACTGTTTTGAGCAACTAGCTTATCTAGCTCTGAAAAATCATTAGCGTCAGGGTCTGACGGCGCCGAGTTATAAAGCACATCGTAATCAACCGTCCATTCTGTCAATGCCGTTTTCATTGAGCCATCGACGGTTTCGACTTCAAAGCCGCTGATGATGTCACGAATCGAAAACAGGCCAGAATCCACATCGTCATTGGTGATGTCGATGTAGTAATTCACTGTTCCACCCGGCACGTACTCAGGCGTATCCGTCCATTTATCAATCAGGATATTCGAGCGGCCCGGATCAAGTACGATGTCGTTGGTGTTATCACCGTTCACTTGCGCCGTGTTGGTAATAGTGCCTGTCGCTGAAGTCGACACGGTGCCTTTCACGTCAAACACAATACGCTCACCAGGACGAAGATCGACAGTTGCATTCAATGGTACGCTACCGTTGTAGTTACCTTGCACGTCATAAGTGCCAACAGGTTCAACCGCAATAGCCGTTGTCCAGCTAGAGAACGCATCATCGCCATCTTCGGTTTTAATGGTGTGAATCGCATCAATAACGCTCACGTCATTTGCGATGCTATCGCCTGTGTTATCTAACGTAACTTGGTACTCAACATCACCACGTGGTGCGTAAGTACAACCGCTGCCATCGTTTGAAGGAACAGAACACCCTGCCGATTCACCATCGGTATACACCAAGGTTTTGAAGTAATCGAGCTCAGCATCTTTAGGTGGTATCACTTGCGATGTTGCAGAGTCACTTCCTGCGGTCACTTGGTTCGCATCAATCGTGCCCAAAGCGTCGTCACGAACGATACCGGTTAAGTTAAAGGTCAGCGCTTCTCCCGCGGCAATATCGGTATCAATATCAAGGTTGCCGCTGGTGTTGTAGCTTGGTACATAAGTATCAGCGTTGGCATCAATACCATTGCTGACTTCATGGGTGATATCGCCAGAAACAAAAGCGGATTCCGTTTTACCGCCAATCACTTCGACTTGAATGTCTGTGATTGTGTCTTTGATCTGAATATCATTCGCCCAACCGTTTTCAGTGTTAGTGACCACAAATTCATACTCAACTTCGTCACCCGGCAGATAGGTATCCCCATCATTGAACGGGTTGCCGTTAATCGACACCACGCGTTTTTCAACACTGATATTATTTCCTAGTGGCATTAGAGTCGCAGTACGAACCTTACCGTCATAATTCGCTTTGTTTTGAATATCGCCCAACGCATCCTCACGAATCTCAGCATGGATGGTGAACGTTAGGCTTTCTTGAGGCGCGATAACAATGTCGTTATCAATATTGACGTTATTACCAGAAACGAAGTCAACCGCGTCTGTAATCGAACCTACCGCTGCCGTTTTTTCTAGCTGCACTTCCCAACCAGATAAAAATGGCTGGCCGACAGGGTCAGTGCCAGACGTCGAGGCATCTTCTGCAATGCGAGTCTGAATTGCAGAAATAGTATCTTCAAGGCGAGAACCATACTCAATACCATTACCCGTGTTCTTAATTTGAACTCGGTAGTAAACCTCACTTTCACCAGCGACTTGAGAATACTCAGTCTTTGCCGAGGAGAGGCCTGCGTCATAAAATGCTTTCTTAGAGAACGAAATTTCAGGCTCAGCCATCTTTGCAGGTGGAGATACGGCAATTAGTTCATTTCCGTCATCTTCATCGATGTACGCTCGGTTAGTGAAAGAACCTACTGCTTTCGGACTGATCTTGGCTTTTATGACATAGCGGACAAACGCTGACGATGCAGCTCGGCCAAAGTTGTCTGCCGAGATATCGAAGTGAGTATCAATCGGCTTATTGTCTTGGATTGAGTTATCAACATCTGGGTTGGAAATACCTGAGCTATCAGTGAATGTTTCAATCGTCCAGCTATCAAAGGCAGGGCCACGCGTTCCATCAAAGTATTGAGTGTTAATTTGGTCGATGTCATCACGCAAGCTCATATCATCAACGTGGGCGCTCGCAATGTTCTCAATTAAAATTTCATACTCAACATAACCACCTGGCATGTAGTTAGTTGCGCCAACCAGTTCGTTTTCATCCGTGTCGTAATACGCCAGAATGTTCTTTTCAAAATCAACTTTTCGAGCTTCTTGACGAATATCATGAGATATCGTGTCACCATCAACGGTTAGAACGTTAACAACATCACCATTGGCTTTGTCATTGATGGTCGCGACAACTTGGTACTCAAGCTTAGCGCCCATCGGAATATCGGCTTCAACATTTAGGTTACTGTTGGTTGATGTGTAAACATTGCCAGCACCTGCGCCCGCATCCACATACTCAGAATCAGTTCCAGTTGCGATCGATGTGATGGTCCAATCTGAATACGCTGGTCCTGTATTACCATCCACTAAGCTGACCGTAATATCTTCGAGGTTATCGACGATTGGAATATCGTGAGCGTTACCTTTGCCGTCATTCTCAATCACTAAGTGATAGGTCACGGTTTGAGCGGGCTCGTACACCGCTTCATCAGTCGTTTTATCAAAATCTAAATGGTAGTCATCGGGAATCACGACGGTATCTCGATAATGAATATTACCGACCGCATCCGGTCTTACGGTACCTGTTACTGTGTAAGTCACGTCTTCGCCAGCATCGATATCAATCGAGGTTACGATGTCAGTGTCGTTCGCAACATCACCGTCTTTGGTACCATCTGTTGTACCCGCGTTCGCAGGATCGCTCTTAGCAACCGCCACCGTAAACTTGTTTGAACCTACCGAATCATCGAAAAATGGATTACCTGAATTGCCATCTTGTAGCTCCACTGATATGTCATTAATCAGTTCGTTAACGTCTACGTTGTTTCGATAACCATGTCCATCTTGAGAGTTGTACCTAATGGTATAAGTCAACTCATCTCCCGGAGAGTAGCGGTTAATGTTAGTAGTGCGAACAACGCCGCCGTTATTATGTACCTGATGGTTTTCAGCCACGGCACGTTTGGCATACTCACAATCGTCAGTACAACCGGCATTATCATCATGAATCAGCACGGCTTCGTTGCGGATTATGCCGCCGTCTCTGTCCGCTACACCGTTAGATACCGCATTGTCTTTGACATGCGCCTTAATACGCACCGTGACAAAGTCTTTGGCCGGAATTGAAACTGGGAACTCCACATCTTCAGTCGTTTGAGGGCCAAAACCAGAGCCAGTATCAACAGACCAATAGTCAAACGGGTTTTGATTAAGAACATCTTCTACTTCACCATCTTTATCATTCGCTAGCGTAGTAGTGATCTCACTCAGGCGATCCATGAAGATAAGATCAGTCTCATCAGTGTCGCTGTTATTGCCAATAACGATGGTATAGGTGAGATCTTCACCCGGTGTGTAACGGACAACATCGGTCGTTTTAGCTAGTGAAACATTGATGTCATAGGTACTGTGTGAGTTATCTATTTGAGCGGAAGAGCTGTGGTCACGGTCTGTAATAGGATCGTAAACATCAACACGGTTCGATACTTGTTCTTCTTCATAGTCAGACTTAACAATGCCGCTCACCTCATAGTGAACCCACCCTCCGGGAGTGATATCAACGTCGGTATCGATGTCAGTGTCGTTAGCAATGTCACCGTAACGAGAACCCGGTTTATCTGTGTTGGTCGAACCTACAATTGTCCAACTATTAAAGAAGTTAAGCGCTGAAATACTATCTTGTACCGTTGCGTCATTTGCATAGCCAACACCGCGGTTATAGATATAAATATCGAACGTAGCGCGCTCACCTACAACAAAGTCGGTATTTTGAGCGGTCTTAGCGACTACAAGATTCGGCTCGCTAGGATAGGTACGTACCGTATCCGATAGATTAGTATCTGGTCCTGTCACTGTTGCGGTATTGGTGAATGCTCCCCAAAGAATCTCACTGTCGACACTGCGATCGAGTGTCCCAACAATGGTATAAGTAATCGTCGCACCTGGCGGGATCTGAGCGGTGGCATCCAGATCATTGTTATCCGAGAACGATCCAGGGTCAGTCACAGCTTTCACCCACGGAGAGTCTGCCTCTCTTTCTGCACTGATCGTCCACGATGAGAACACGGGCTTGGTTTCACCCGGCTCGTGAAGGAGCTCAGCTTCTATGGTGCTGATTTCATCTTTGACATTGATGTTAGAGGCGAAACCGTTCCCTGCTGGGTTGGTAATGCTGATCGTATAAGTGACAGTATTGGTGGTGTCGGTATACGCGTTTTGTTCGTTATGACCATCAACACGCTTATCCAATACTAAGTAGTAATCTCGTGGGTATGAGCCTCTGTCGGAATAAAGCACGCTGTCGACCGTCACTTCATTACGGATTTCATCATCGGCAATGGGGTTTACGATCGCTGCAATGCTATAAACGATCTTATCGTGTGGGGCCAGCTTAGCCTTCTCGTCCAGGATAAGTTTATTGCTTTGATTACCTTCAATTTGACCAGTAAAGCCGGGATCACTGTTTGTCGAAATTGAGCCGTCAGAGGCATAAGATTTCGCAGTAATAATCCAGCTCAAATACGCTTTAGTCGGTGTATCATTAATAGACTGAGTCATGACAGAGACTAAATCATCATAAACCGGTATATCAATCGCGTAGCCGTCACCGTTATTCTCTACCGTGATGTCGTAGTTCAGGGTGCCGCCAGCTGAGTAGTAACGAGAATCAACTCCCTTTTGGACTTTTAGTTTCGAGTTTGGCATTTGAACGCCAGAGCCCGACTCGCCTAAGTTATCCCCTAAGCACAAGCCGGCATCGGTACCATCATCAACAATCTGACCCACACTGGTGTCTGCCACTTTTGCGGTCAGCTTATAATGAACGTAGCCCTCAGGTGCGAGGTCGACTTTCAAATTGATGTCGTTTGTTGTCCAAGTATTGTAATTAAATGAGCCATAGTTCGATCCGTCACCACTTCTATCGGCGACTTCAAGCTTCCACTCGGAAAATGCTGAAGCGTTAGAGCCATCCGCTTGCTCTGTCACGATACAAGCAAATTTATCGACAACTTCAATATCGTTGGCAAAAAACTCTGTGTCCTTGTTAGAAATAACAATGTCATAGACCACTTCGTTATCACCGGCTATCCCCGGAACATAAGTAGTATCTGTGGTGTTCTTATTACGTGTAATTTGACTTGATGACGTCGTCAGAACGCCTTTCGAATCAAGAATATTAGCCAAAGCATCGCCAGAATCTGCGAGGCCATCAGCATCAACTACTCGGGCAACAACTTGGGGGATTTGACCAATAGACACAGGGCTAACGTCCACCACAACGGAATAAACAATCTGCTCACCGGGATAGATAGACACTTTGTCTTCTAGTGACTTGTTGGACTCCTTTCCAGATGCATTGAGTTCTGAAAGGCTATTAGAACCGATTGAGCTCACTTCATTAGTCCAAAAATCGTAAGGGTTACCAACCGTGTCAGTTGCGTTCTTTTCGTTGCTGACATCGTTACCTAGATCGGTTTCAAGATCTGCAAGAAACTGCTGAACCGAATAATGGTAAGCAATACCGGAGTTTGCTTGGTTGGCAACCGTGACCGTATAGGAAAACTCATCGTCGACTAGGTAGTTATCCGATTGGTTCAAGGTATGTGTCAGGGTGATACTAGGCTCAGTGGGTGGAGTGATAACCTCATCAACTGTAACCAAGTCATCGCGTGTTTCAGCAGTTATGTCGTCATTAACAATGTCGCCGACTAAATTGTCGGCAACAGTTGCTTGAATTTCGTAAGTCACAGACCCGCCAATATCAATCGACGCAGCACTTACTGATAAGTCCCCTGATTCGGCGAAGGTGCCTGGATCGCTTTTGCTGCCTTCAACCTTGCTAACTGAATTAACGTTGTCAGTAAAGGCTTGTTGCAAAGCCCCTTCAATATTGAGTGCCTTTATATCTGAAAGGACATCTTGAACGTCGAGCGCCTGAATAAACGTATCGCCAGTGTTCGAAACCTTAATCTTATAGGTGAGCTTGTTATTGAGTTGATAGTTCGTCTTATCGACCGAAACAACAACATCATGTTGGTACACACCACGCTGAATGGATTCTGTATTTGATTCAACAGCATCCAACAGTCCAGTGCTCGCACTTGCGACGTTATCAATCGTACCGGCTGCGTCACCAGAAACGGTGGCGACCATGGTGTAGGTCACCGACCCACCAGCCGCAATACGCACACCTGATGCATCTAAGTTTCCGAAGCGACTGTAATCACCTGGAGATGAAAGGAAGGAGGATTGCGCTTGAGTCGAGACTTGCGAGAACGCGCTGACATTATTCCCTTGGTCATCTGTCGTTAAGATATTTAACAGCTCATCCTTAACGTCCAACTCAGCAATAGCTTTATCCGACTCATTCGTTAAAACAAGCGTATAAGCCACCTCTTGGTCGTTGTCGTAAGACGCGCTGTCAACAGACAGATCCATAACAAGACCCGTTGTGTCCGCATAGGAGGCAAATGGAATCAATAAAATAGATAAGAAAAAGGCAAGGTTGTATCTGAACATTAACGCGCACTTCACAGTAGATTGACAAGTGTCTAGGCAAAAAGCCATAGATTTGACGTCACTAATTTGGCACTTAGCCTATTAGGGACATGCGCAACATACAGTTCAAATAATCCGAACAATTAACATCTGTAAAAAACAAATTACTGAAGATGTTAAATAGAGAATCTGATGTCTAAATTAGAATCAAGACATTGAGTTAATTATCAGAAGGTTAATGTTTTAATGAGTGAGTTTTCACAGTTGTTACGTAACTTCAGAAAGGAACTTCAATTTACACAAACAGAGTTTGCAACCTACTTAAATCAGCTGGACGACGAGTTTAATGCGGTTGACGTCGTAACGATAAATCGTTGGGAAAACAGTAAGGTAAAGCCTAGTACATACAAAGCACTCAAGATATTACAGTACCTTGGCGGAGATTTGTTTGAGACAATAAGGAGCTTTAATTCCGAACAAAAAGACACGTTAATCGAACTGTTTTTAAACGAATCCTATGGCTCATTTCAAAGTAGAATTTCAGCTCTATCAGGCCTGAATCAACAACAAGGCAAACGCAACTTTAAGTCACTGCCTTTAATGTCAGAGCCGTGTGACACTGGCGTTATCGACAGAATCAAACTACTTTCTAAATTCACAAAAGTCGATATTTCGCCATTGGACCAAATTGATTTATATCTCTACTACTGTGAGAAAAAAGCACATGGTCACAAACTGATCAATGTAGATGGTGACATTGTGAGTCACAACGTAGGCTTTTTCTTTGAAGACCATCAATTTGAAACATTAAAAACTCAAGAGCTAGATCTAAGAATGGCCTGCTCTTTAAATTCAAGCAAAAGCATAAATTATTTTAATATAAGCTCACACTCAGAGACAAGAGATCATGTTATTGAGCATATAGTTTCAGATATACAGTTACTTTCTCAGAACAAAAACATTAAAAAATATTCTGTTTTAGTAAAAGACCCCAATATGATGAGACTCTTGAAGAGTGTGGGGTTTGAAGTATTTAAATTTTCAGAACCTTCTGCTAAAAAATGTAATATTACATTCAAAAATAAATATTATAGCTACTGTATATTAACGATTGATAAAATAGACTATCTGACTAATCGGAACGTAATGTCACTAATCAAAAATGAATATTCTACCATGATGAAATTTCCGCAATTACTGCGCGAAGCGCGCAAAAAATTGAAGTTAACGCAAAAGGATTTTGCGGCATACATTAATCACTTAGATGATGAATTCAGCTCTGTAGATGTCGTAACGATAAATCGATGGGAAAATAGCAAAGTAAAACCAAGTAATTACAAAGCCCTAAAGCTATTGGACTGCCTTGGTCTGGACTTGTATACAACGTTGAAATCCTTTGATTCAGAAGATAACGAAGACAGTGCATTACTTGAAGACTTCCTTCGTGAGAGGTTCTTTTCGTTTCAAAGCCGAATATCGTCTATCTCTAAAGGGGAAATAGAAGAAGGCTGCGACTGTCAGATCATGCCACTAATGACAGATCAGAATGACAAAGCAGTAATAGATAGAATAAAGCTGATTTCACAATATACAAAGATGGATCCTTCAGCCCTTGATACCATAGATCTGTTTCTCTATTGCAGTGAAAAAAAGGCGCATGGCAGAAAAATGGTCGATGTTAATGGCGATATTGTTAGTCATAGCCTAGGTTTTTTCTTCAACGAAGAGGTGTTCGAGCAATACCAAAATAAGCATCTACATATTAAGCAAGCTTGCTCTTTAGATTCTAACCAGAACTTAAATTACATTGTGGTTAGCGGTCACTCTGAGAAGCGCGAACAATCTATTGCGAACCTGATTTCCGATATGAAGCTTCTTGCAAGCAATACTAAGATCAAGAAATTCTCTATGATGATCAAAAACCCAAATGCATTGGAGCTGATGAAAAACCTTGGATTTGAAATATGGAAGTTTTCAGAACCAACAGAACAAAAGTCGAACATCACCTTCAAAAACAAAAACTACCGCTATTGCGTACTGACTATCGACAAGATCGAATTACTGAGTAATAAACATGTTATTTCTTTTATTAGTAAATATGGTTAAGCACCGGATTTTACCAACGATAGAAAGCTTATACTAAATTCTGCTTAAGCTTTTCTTCCAACGCTTGGATACACAGCTTAATGGCGATAGGCGTATTTGAAGCGAATGGATTTAGCGCATAAACCGTGTTGGTGGGTAATTCAAAGCTTGGCAGCACGTCGACAACATCACCAAATAACTGAGGAATGCAGAAATCTGGAATCACACCGATACCAACACCTGATTTAATCAGAGCAAGGCAACTGTGGAACGAATTGGTGACGCAACTAGCTTGCTGTTGGTAGACAAAGTCCTGCTCAGTTTGAGAACTAAAATGATGAGTCACCTGCTTTCCCTGCCATGAGTTAGCAATATAAGGAATTGATTCAAGTTCACGCTCTCGCATGCTTTCTACGCCGCACAACACGTCTTTAAACTCGCCTAACCGTTTCTGCTTAAGATTACTGTCGCGCGAGCTACCCACTCGTACCGCGAGATCAATATCGTGATCCATGAAATCCAAGTGTTGATCATCACTGATCAGCTCAGGCTTTAGTTTCGGGTATTGCTTCATTAAATCCGCAATAACAGGCGCAACCAACAAGTCCATCAGTGCATTTGGAGCAGTAATACGAATCCGACCTTGGGGTTCTTCCAACTCAGCTTTCGCCATATCCCATGCCGATTCGGCGATTACATTAATATCCTTACAGCTTAGATAGAAACGTTCCCCCATACTGGTCAAGGTTTGTCTTCGCGTTGTTCGTTTAAGAAGCGAAGCACCGAGCTCTTGCTCTAAAATTTTTAGATGCTGACTGACAACAGATTTAGACAACTCTAGTTTTTCAGCCGCGGCCGATACTGAGCCTTGTTCCACGATATGAGCGAAAATCGACATCTGCTTTAGCTTACTCATTTTATTGTTCTCTTTTTACAAACAGTATTTTCTATTATCTCTGTTTTTCAAGTTAATTACCAAAGCTAAACTGTATTCAACTTATCGAGATAACCCAATCAAAAACACAGTGTTTCAAAGAAGACTGTTATGGAGAAAACAATGTCAAACAATCAAGTATTAGAAGCGTGTAAGCAAGGCATTAACGCATGGCAAAAAGCATTCAACAGCCAAGACGCGAAAGGTTGTGCAGACCAATATACAGAGAACTGCGTAATGGAAGCGCGTCCATTTGGTACTTTTGAAGGTCATGAAGCGATTCAAGCATTTTGGCAAAACATCATCGACCAAGGTTTCAAAGACGTTGATTACACCGATGTAAAATGGGAAGAGCACCCAGACGGCGGTTACATTCTTACCGCGAGTTGGACAATGAACAAAGCGTTTGGCGTTGTACATCATGAACACTGGGCACTTGAAGCCGATGGCTGCGCTCGCTTAGTCAGCGACAACTTCGAAGTTCAAGGCGAACGCTAGAGCTGTAATTAACAGCTAGAAGCTCAAAAATAGAAACAGAAAACAAAAAGCCAGCAATCCAAATGGACTGCTGGCTTTATAATGTTCACTCTTGTCGCCCTTTCACTTGGTTTGAAGGTGATTGAGTGACTCTACACAATCACTCAACACGCTCATCATTTCAAATCAAAGTGTCTGGTAAGACAGAACAAATACAAGTCAAAGTTACAGTGCTGCTTTCTTCGCTTCTGTAATCCAACCATCGAACGTGCTTTGGTTCGCTTTGATCCAACCGTTTACGTGCGCTTCGATATCCGCAGAGCTGTTCTTACCTTTACTCATCATCATGTTCTGAGCGCTTACATCATTGATGTTAAGTTTGATGATTTCAAAAAGCTTCGCTGCTGATGGGTTGTTCTTAGCAAACTCTTTATTCGCAATAATGCGCATTGAGTTCATTTCGAAGCCGTAGTTTTTGCCGTTAGATAGCGTCGTATCCACGTTCGAACGCTCGCCAGGAAGTGCTGAGAAAGGAACTTCTAACCAAACTACATCTTCGTTAGGCACCAATACGCCACTTACCCAGTAAGGTGTCCACGTGTAGTAAAGGATTGATTCACCCTTTTGGTAACGAGAAATTGTATCTGCAATGATTGCAGCGTAGTTACCTTGGTTGTGAGTTACCGTATCGTCCAGTTTGAACGCTGAAAGTTGGTGTTCAATCACCATCTCACAACCCCAACCTGGGTTACAGCCTGTTAGGTCTGCTTTGCCATCACCGTCCGCATCAAACAGCTTCGCGATTTTTGGATCAGTTAATTGACCAATGTTGGTGATGTTGTACTTTTCAGCCGTTTTCTTATCAATTAGGTAACCTTGAGCAGCGCCGCTTACATATTGGCCTTCACGGTAGAATTTCTCATCACCACCTGCCATTGTGTATTTATCAGCATGAAGCGGGAACCAACCTACCGTTAGGAACGTTGCGTCACCCTTTGCAATCGAGGTGTAGCCTACGTTGTAGTCCACTTCTTGAGTTGATTTCACGTCATAACCCAGTTCTTCTAGAGCACGGTTAACGATCAATGTTTGGAATGTCTCTTCCGCTACAGACGATTGAACAGGCTGAACTGATACGCCATCACCCGGTAGGCTTGCTGCCCACACGTTAGTCGATACCGCTAATGTAGAAACGATGCTTACTGCGAGTTTACTCTTCCATGAATTATTCATTGGTGTTTTTCCTTAATTGAAGTTCTGATTTGTTACCGCGATTAAGTACATTCAGTACAAGGGAAACAGGTCCCATGCGATACCAGCGTAATTTTGTATTACCAGCATTGACACCCAGTACTTGGGTGATTCTGTCTAATAAGATGGCTAAGATAACGATGCCTAAACCACCAACAGCGGCCAGTCCCATATCCAAACGGCCAATACCTCTCAGTACCATTTGACCTAAACCACCTACCGCAATCATTGATGCGATAACCACCATCGATAACGACAACATCAGTGTTTGGTTCACGCCCGCCATGATAGTTGGTAATGCAAGTGGCAGTTGAATTCGGTAAAGCATCTGCTTTTTGCTTGCACCGAATGAGTGACCCGCTTCGATCAATTCTTCCGGAACTTGCTGAATACCCAAGATGGTCAAACGAACAACAGGAGGAAGTGCGAATATGATGGTCACCACGACACCCGGAACGTTACCGATACCAAACAACATGACGATCGGTACTAAATAAACGAAGGCTGGTGTGGTTTGCATAGCATCCAAAATTGGGCGCACGAATTTAGCCGCCGTGTTACTTCGAGCGAGCCATATCCCCATGGGTAAGCCAATCAATAGGCAGAAGAATACGGATGTCATGACCAGTGACAATGTGGTCATTGCTTCAGACCAAGCGCCAATCAAGCCAATGAAAGTCAAAGATACGGCCGTTGCAACGCCAAGCTTCAAGTTTGAAAACTGCCATGCCACTAGAAACAAGATGATCAACATGAATGGTGCTGGCGTAGACACCAACGCCGTTTCAAATGAACTTAGGATAAAATCGATAGGCACACGGATTGCCTGGAATAGTGGGCGTCCGTGCTCAACTAACCAATTCAGTCCAGACTCAACCCAAGTGTCAACAGGCAGCACAGCCTCTGCAAAAGGGTCAAGTGGATCAAAAGGTGTCGTTTCAACGGTTTCGCTGCTTAACCAATCCGCTGACGGTGAGGTATCAGCGGATTGACCCCAAGGATCACTTGCAGGTTGAGCTGGAGGAGCCGATTGAGACCATGGGTCATTATTTGTTTGTTCAGACGACATGATCTACCCCTTATCCAATGTTTGTAACAGTCGTGACTTAGTCACCACGCCAAAGTAATTACCTTGCTCATCCACAACAGGCACTGAGTAAGGCACACCACCAACTAGGCCAAGCACATCATTGATTGGTAAATCAGGGTTCAGCGTTAGTCCATCATCGAGCTGTGCGCTGATGAGTGATTTGTTCTCTTTGTGGGCTTTACGAAGCGAGTCGATAGAGACAATGCCGGAGTAACGGCTGCTCTTCTCAACTACGATGCCGTACTTGCGGTCGTTATCCATCAAAATTTGTAGAGCGGACGCTGGGCCATCGTGTTCTGATTTTTTAAATACCGCAGCTGGCTTCTTACGCGCAATGTCTTTCACAGTAAGTACGCTTGCTACGTTCACACCACGGAAGAAAGCTTCGACATAATCATTCGCTGGGTTACTAAGAATATCGTCTGGAGTACCGACTTGAACCACTTCGCCATTTTGCATAATCGCAATTCGGTCACCGATACGCATCGCTTCATCCAAATCATGCGAGATAAAAACAATGGTTCGTTTATCGTCATTTTGAAGGCGAATAAGCTCATCTTGCATTTCAGTACGAATCAAAGGATCGAGCGCCGAGAACGCTTCGTCCATCAACAAGATATCTGGGTCACATGCTAGTGCACGAGCCAAACCAACACGCTGCTTCATACCACCAGACAACTCATCTGGGTAAGATTCTGAATATGAGCCAAGGCCAACACGCTCAAGTGCTTCAAGTGCTGATTGCTTTCGTTGTTCAACTTCAACACCCGCAAGCTCTAGACCAAACGCGGCATTCTCGATAACCGTCATATGCGGCATCAAAGCGAAATTTTGGAAAACCATGGAGATGTTGTTGCGGCGAACTTCGCGGAGTTCATCTTCTGAGATGTGGGCAATGTCTTTGCCTCGAAGAAGCACATTGCCTTTGGTAGGTTCGATCAAGCGGTTAAGAAGGCGTACTAGGGTTGATTTGCCAGATCCTGACAGTCCCATTATGACGAAAATCTCGCCTTCTTGAATACTAAGAGAAACATCGTTAACGCCGATCGTTAGCCCTGTTTCTTCGAAAACTTTATCTTTATTTGCGCCTTCATTAATCATTGTAAAAGCACGGTCGGTGTCTTCACCAAACACCTTGTACAGTCCCTTAACTTCCAGTATGGGATCCATGTAATCTAATCCTTTATCAGTTATTTAAACTTAAATTGGTTATTTAAACCCGAAAAACAATTAGTACTCTAAGTAATTGACACGTGTAAATCAAGGTTCTTCGTTCGGTAAAACAAGGCAACAGACTGAAACCAGACCAGCAACAACAAGACCAAAAATAAGCAAAAACAAAGCAAGCTACTGATAATAAAAGGGATAAATTAGATAAGCGTACGGCCAATATTATGTATTACGTAGTCGTAGATTATTGAATATTAATTTTACATTAGAGTGATTAATAGGATGAATGAACCAACAAAAGCCATAATTAGTTCGTGCACAAATAATTCGAGCACGAACTATTTATTAAGCTTTCATGATGTTTCCGAGGCGAAAGTTCGCTCGGTAAAAAATATAAGATCAACTCTCAATCTCTACCTAAAAACCAAAGGTCAACCGGCTAAAGTCAGCGAGTTGAAATCAACCTTTTCAACCAAGAATTTTAATACGTCACACCAACTGTGATACTTGCTGCAAACTGTCAATTGGTGATTATCTAAGCTGAACTTCAACTTGTAGAGTGCTCATTGCTGAGCCATTCTTTATAAAAGAAATAAGCATTTTCCCGTGACGAAATAGAGAAAAAGACAAGGAATTCGAATGATAAAAATGTTGGTGTGTGACTTTGACGGTACGCTTGATGGAGGCTCATCTCACGGTGTTAACCAGCTATTTGATTACCTCACAGAACAACCTGATATTCGCTTTATCATCGCGACAGGAAGAACATTACCTTCGATTCGAATGGGTTTAGAATCGGATAACTACCCGAAGCCACACAGTATTATTAGCGATGTGGGCACCAAAATTCATCATGTTCATTCCCAAAAACCAGACCATGTTTGGCATAACCAACTGGAAGCTTCTTGGAACAAATCAAGGGTAGAGACGGCTCTCGCCCCCCTTGATTTTATGGGTGAACGCATAGAAAACCATCAAGGCGATTACAAGATCACCTTTGAAGGAAAGCTTTCAGAGCCTCAACACGAACTGATTGAATCTAGCTTGGAGATGCACGGATTAGATGTTCACCTGACTTACTCTCATGATTGGTACTTAGATATCACACCAAAAGGCGTAAACAAGGCGACTGCGATTCACCACCTACTCGAACAACACGATTTGAGCGTTGCAGAAGTGTGCGTCGCAGGTGACTCAGCTAACGACACCTCAATGCTCACCATTGAAGGCGTAAACTCGATACTGGTTGCTAACCATTACCCAGAGGTTGCTCACCTATCGGATAGAGACAACGTATACACGAGTAGAGCAACACATGCTGAGGGTGTCTTAGAAGGCCTTAAATACTGGCAAGGGCGTGCAGCAGCGGGTAATTAGAAATAAGTAGAGGTGACCGACTGCTCCCTACTTGCTATCCTTATTTCCAACCGGGAAGCCAATGATCCTTGTCGGTGAGATCCCGCCAGTTGATGTCTTCCTCTCGTTTGGTCATCACCGCTTCTATTAAACAACGAATGACCTCCCCTTCTTCAAACTCGACCTCTGTGACCATGAAGTGTTTTTCTTTCTTTATTGGGCTAACGGCCGTCCATTTACTGCGAAGTAGTTTCTTTGGATTGATTCGATTCATGAGCTTACTTCTCGCTTAGATGTCATTGATTATTATGGGATGTCTAGCCGACATTGAGTAATAGTCTTCATCGCAAGAAAAGGATCAAAAAAAGCCAGCGATTAGGCTGGCTTCATTCAGTTAGCTATTACTTGTTAAAGATTAGCCGTTTTTAGGTGGATCAAATGCCGTGAGTTCTAATACTGGACCTGTGTATTTTTCAATCTTCACAAGCGCAGAGTTTGCAGCACAGCCATTCGCCAAACGAGAAGTCGGGATATCTAACGTAAGCACGTTACAGCCACCGTTTTTACATAGGCCTGTCTCTTTATCTAAATCAGGCCAACCGCCTTCATGGATACATACAGAGCCTTGTTTGATGCCGTCCGTCACTAATGCACCCACCAATACTTGTCCACGACCATTATGTGCACGAACCAAGTCACCCGTTTTAATGCCTCGAGCTTTCGCATCTTCAGGGTGAATTGAAATCGGTTCACGGTCTGCAATCGCATACTCTTCGCGGATCTTCGCGTAGTTGAACTGGCTATGCAGACGGTGCGCGGCGTGCGCTGTCATCAGTTGCAGTTCGCCATCTTTAGCGTTGCCTGTGTACTCTGTTGGTTCTAACCAAGTTGGGTGTGCAGGGCAATCATCTAGTTGGTAACCTTCAATGGTTCTTGAGAATATCTCGAACTTGCCACTTGGTGTACCTAGTGGGTTCATGATTGGGTTCTCACGAAAATCAGCGTAACGAACAAACTGTGCGTTCTTCTCGTTCCACTTCATCTCGATCAACTGATTATCTTCCCAGAACTTGCTGAAGTTAGGCATTACGATACGCTGACCACGACCACCTTGCTGTGCGGTTTTGTAGAAACCATACAGCCATTCCATCTCGGTCTTGCCTTCGGTGTACACATCACGACCACCCGGAGCAAGTAACTCAGACATGTCCGCAAATACATCGAAATCGTTACGAGCTTCACCTTGTGGCTCAACCACTTTCTTCATTGGCACTAAGTGTTGGTTACTGTAGTCACCCGTCATCGTCATATCATTACGTTCAAACGATGTAGTAATTGGCAGAACAATATCCGCGTGCTTAGCTGCTGCTGTCCAGTAAGGTTCTGAGATAACAATCAGCTCAGGCTTTTGCCAAGCTTTGATCAAGCGGTTGGTATCTTGGTGGTGAGTAAAGTTCGCACCGCCTGCCCACCAGATCATTTTGATCTCTGGGAACGTTAGGTTGTGACCATTGTGATGGTAGCTTGAACCCGGGTTTTCTAGCGCTTCAACAATACGCGCTACAGGGAATGCGTTCACAGATCCTGAAACAGCCCAATCGTTACCCGCCGAAGAACCACCGCCAAGTGACGCTGAAATCGCAGGAAGTACGCCTGCATCACGAGCAGGGTTACCACCGTTTGAGTAGTGGTAAGAAAGACCGAAACCACCACCAGGCAAGCCAACTTGACCTAGCATTGTCGCTAGCGTAACCAACATCCAGTGACGTTGTTCACCGTATTGTTGACGCTGCATACCCCAGCCAGACATCAGCATAGTACGGTTCTTACTGAAGATATCCGCAAGTAGCTCAAGCTGCTTCACTGGCACACCACAGATCTCAGACGCCCACTCAGCAGATTTTTCTACGCCGTCTTCCTTACCCATCAAGTAAGCTTCGAATACGTCGTAACCTGTTGTGTATTTACCCAAGAATTCTTTATCGTGCTTGCCCTGTTTCACTAACGTGTGTGCGATACCCATCATCATGGCTACGTCAGTCATTGGGTGAGGAGCAATCCACTCTGCGTTGTCACCAAAAAACTCGATAGTCTCAGAGCGCATTGGGTCAATCGCAATCACTGTCTTGCCCGACTTCTTCAACTGGTGGAAGAACTCAAGACCTGCACAGTCGGTTGAGCTCCAAGCGATCTTCAAGGTGTTAATTGGGTTTAGGCCCCAAAGTACCACCACATCACTGTGCTCAAGGATAACTGGGTAAGTCGTCTGCTGTTCATACACCTCAATCGAACCCACAACGTGCGGCATGATAACTTGCGCAGCACCTGTTGAGTAATCACCTAAGTGACCAGAGTAACCACCAGCCATGCTCATGTAACGTTGTAGAAGCGTTTGCGCTTTGTGCAGAACACCACTTGAACGCCAGCCATAAGAGCCTGCGAATACAGATTCCGCACCGTGCTCTTGACGAATACGTGAGTGTTGTTGGTGAATCAATTTGTACACTTCATCCCAAGAGATACGAACAAATTCATCACTACCACGTACACCTTCAGGTGCAGATGGGTTAGCCAAGTAGCCTTTACGAACCATAGGGTACTTAACACGCGCTTTGGTGTGTACTTGATCAGGGCCTGTGGTCTGCAGGCTATTTGGAACCGTTTGTGCCAGTGCATTCGTCGTCGACACTAACTTGCCATCTTTCACTTCACACAGCATTGGTCCCATACGACCTGATGTTAGAACACCAGAACCACGTTTGTCCGAAGCAATTGCGCTCATCGGCGTCAAAGATGTGAATGCCAACGCACCAGCTGTAATACCTGTGCCTTTCATAAATCCACGACGTGTCATATTAGTCATAATTTTATCCTTCTAATTCTCTTTAGTGACCAACAACGTCTTTCGCGTGGTTTTGGAAGTACTTAGTCAGCAGCTCAAGGTTTTGCTCAGAAATGTCTGTACGGTCGCCCATACTTTTCGCAACAGGCCCCCAAGCATTCACAGTGAAGTGGTTTGAAGGAATTTTCGCGTGACACGTTGCACAGTAAACGTTGTCCAACTCTTCTGCGTAAGACCAGATTGGGTCTAGTTTATCGACAACTGGAGAAGTGATATCACCCGTTAGCGCAACTGAACGCCACTCGTTACCATAAGCATCTGCTTTATAGTCACCAGTAGTCAGTGCTTCTTGACCTTTGTCTGTCAATGTCGCAACGATTGCACGTTGGCCTTCACCGAAGTAAAGCACTTGCTCTGCACCTTTCATTTGGAATGCATTCAAAGTCACAGTACGGTTGTCGCCTTCAGCCTTAACCACTTGCAGTTCTGCTGTTGGGTTTACACTGCCGAAGTCACCCATTGCGATATCGGTTACTGGGTAAACCACTTTCGCATCTGCTGGCGTGTTTTTCGTAAATGCGATCAGGGTATCGAACGCTTTGCTATCTAGCTGAGCTTCAGGAGCAAAATGTGCAACGCCTTTGTGACAATCGATACACGTTTGGTTATTTTCACGACCATAAGCATGCATTTTTGCTGCATCACGAGATTGCTCGAACTCTTCCATTGCATCGAATTCGTGACAAGAGCGACAAGTCGCTGAGTCATTCTCGCGGAATTGAGCCCAAACTGTCTCAGCCATCTCTTCACGGTGTGCTTCATATTTCTCAGGCGTGTCTATCTTACCTGAAATAAATTCGTGGTAGATGTCTTTGGACGCTCTTACTTTGGTGATCACGTAGTCAATCGGATCAGTTGGAATGTGGCAATCGGCACATTCAGCTCGAATGCCTTTTGCGTTACTGAAGTGTACAGAACCTTGGTATTCTTTGTGGGGTGCTTCCATTGTGTGGCAAGAAACACAAAACTCAGTGCTCGATGTATAGTGCATAACGGCTGCAGTTCCCCCTAAGGTTAACCAGCCAATACCTATACCAACCGCCGCTATTAGTGCGATATAACGTTTTTTTATTGTCATAATTCTTAATCATCTTCAACAATTGGTTACAATTAAGATCAGAATAGTACTTTAGGGGTAGATCAGTTTGATTTGGATCATAAATCGCATTCTGAGGAACAAAAATTGAACCTTTATGAGAACCCAAGGTCACTTCACGAAATTATTCCCCACCAGATACAATCACCCACCAAATAAGAGGCAGCGGTTAAATATTCATTATTGATTAATCCAACATCAACGAGACAAAACGGCTTTCTAAGTCAAAGAAGTAAATTGTAAATCTATTACAATATTGGCTATCTATTTTTCATAAACTCCTCACTCAATGAGCCAAACAGAATTCCAACAAAAAATAGCGAGTTTCACTGCCATCGAACAAGCGCTTGATTACTTTGAGATTGGCTTTGATAGCAAGTTCATCGACCAAAATAGAGTCGAGCTTATGAAACGCTTTAATGGTTATCTGATCCTGTCAAAACCCGATGATTGGTTCTCTGGACGAAGAGCGCTGAAAAACGCTTATTGTAAGGTTCAACGCAGCAAGTTAGATCGCCACACACGTTCAGCCTGTCGTGGGTGTACAACTTGTCAGCGTCGATAGATAGGAAGTACTGCTCAAAGTAGAGAACTAAAAAGTAGATAGTTGAAATAACATCTCATTCCGATTTAGTTAGTGGTTTGCTCGAAAAAAAGTGTGCTAGTCTTACGGCAACTCAACTACGAGATAAAAACTACAATGAAAATTTTCAGCAATTTCGAAAGCGGCAACATTCACGTCGTTTCTGCAGATTCACCACAAAACATTCAACTGACTATCCCAGCAGACTACCAAACTGAAATCTCTCAGTGGTTTCACTTCCGCTTAGAAAGTGAAGCTCAACAAGCTCACCACTTTGAAATCGGTCAATTGGCAACATCTGCCTACCCTGAAGGCTGGAAAGATTACGATGTAGTTGCATCGTATGACCGTGAAGAGTGGTTCCGTATCCCATCTCAGTTCGATGGCGATACATTAAGCTTCGATATCATCCCTGAACACGATTCAATGTACTTCGCGTACTTCGCGCCGTACTCATACGATCGTCACCAAGATCTTCTGCACAATGCTCAAACGCACCCTGCTTGTAAGCTTGAAACTCTAGGTCAGACGCTAGACAACAACGACATCACTTTGCTAACCATCGGCGAGCCAAGTGAAGAGAAGAAAAACATCTGGGTTATTGGTCGCCAACACCCTGGCGAGACGATGGCTGAATGGCTGATCGAAGGCCTGCTACAACGCCTACTTGATGAAACAGATACGGTTGGTCGCTCTCTTCTAGACAGCGTTGTGTTCAGAGTTGTACCAAACATGAACCCAGATGGCAGCATCCGCGGTCACCTGCGTACTAACGCGATTGGCGTAAACCTGAACCGTGAATGGCAATCACCTTCTATGGAACGCAGCCCAGAGGTATTCCTTGTTCGCGAGCGTATGCTGGAAACGGGCGTTGACCTGTGTCTAGATATTCACGGCGACGAAGCGATTCCATATAACTTTGTAGCAGGTAGCGAAGGCACACCTTCTTACAACGAGCGCATCGCGAAGCTAGAGAGCCACTTCAAGCAAGCACTGCTCACTATCACGCCAGAGTTCCAAGATGAATTTGGTTACGATAAAGACGAACCAGGCAAAGCAAACATGACAGTTGGCACAAACTGGATTGGTGAGCAATTCAAGTGTTTGGCTTACACCGTCGAGATGCCATTTAAAGATCACATCAGTCACGCTGACGAACTTTACGGCTGGTCTCCAGAACGAAGTGTCGCGTTTGGTCACGACATGCTAGCCGCAGTTTGGGCTACAGTAGACGAGCTATAAGGCGAACTAAGCTCATTAGCTTTACCTGTATCGCCTTTGGTTTATAAGAATCTGGGCTATAGATAGAACAAAGCCCAGCACTTGTGAAAGTGCTGGTTTTTTAATATCGGCTTGGATGAGTGAATCTAACTTTAAAAGCTTTCTATGCCACTCTGAGGCTAGCAAAAAACACTGGGTATCTTTGCCTAATGTGGCGTTGTTCAGACACCATATCTTTGAAGCTTGGGCCTTGTGATAACTGAACGATCACTTCGTCACCTTCTTGTCGCAATACAGCACCGCTAATATCGATACTGTTGTTGTCATGCAACCTCAAGGTGCCGGCCATTGAAAAGCCACGATAAACCGGAATGATGTTACGCATCATCAGGCGTACACCCTTTTCAGAAACTTCGCTGACATGAAAAAGCTCATCCTTAATTCGCATCACCGGACGAGCCTTTTGAGGGTACTTTAAGCGGTAATATTTGCGTTTCTGGGTGAATGAATCTTCACGCATTAGTGACTCCCTGTCTCTGTTATTTCGGTCAAGCAATAGGCTGTAGCTTCAATTGGTCTCAAATAAACACATTCACCAAATTGATAGCTAATAATTATATCGACTTCCCGAGCTAATGCTTTAGAGATTTATACAGAGAAACACGGATTGCTTAGCATTCAGTAAAAAATGAGAACTGAATCGGAAATGAAAACTAAGATGGAAACGAGAACTAAGCCGGAAATGAACTGAACCAATAGCTAAAAACCCAATTCTTCGCATCGCACCCTAAAGCTGAAACAATGCCAACTGAATGCTGAAGCCCACGAATAGAATCCCACACACAATGTTCACCATTTGCGAGGTGCGCTTTTGAACTAACAAGCGCTTAAAGGTATCCGCCATTAAGATCACAACTAAGAACCACATCGACACCACTGACGCTTGAATTGCACCAAGTATCAAACTGTCTGTCACAATCGCATCTGTTGAAACAAATTGAGGGAATATAGAAAGATAAAACAGGACAATTTTAGGATTCAGTAGATTAGTGAGAAGCCCTTTGAAAAACTGATGATATAGCTTACTTCCCGATGCGCTCACCACAGAGAGCACGCCCTCTTGAGCGCGCAGCGCCGCACGAAAATGGTTATACCCAAGCCAGACAAGATACAAAACCCCAGCCCACTTTAGCCCTTCAAAGGCCATGGGAGTGTTCGACAGTAATAAGCTTATGCCGTTAGCCGAGATAAAGGCATGAAAAAAGAAACCACATGACACGCCCAACACGTTCACAAATGCGAACAGCTTCCTTTGAGTTAAGGCTGTGCTTAATACCAACAGCGCATTTGGGCCCGGGATAATGGCAATAAAAAACACGATAACGATAAACAGCCAGATACTGTCCCAACACATTTCGATCTCATTTCATGAACATTTTTAGGGCGGACATTGTACGTCCATTCAGTGCCATTACAATATGATAAACGCTTAATTATCGCGTATAGCTAACAGACATAATTCGCGCGTATAATGAATGTGTTTATCGTCTAACATACAAAACTGATTCTCTAACATTTGTAGCCCTGATAGACTCCACCTCCTTTTTGATACTTGGTTCATTTATGTCATTTGATAGCCTAACCCTTAACGCAAAAACCGTCTCCGCGCTCTCATCTCAATTCAATAAGCCGACAGAGATACAGCAAGCGGTAATTCCTACCATTATTGCGGGGAAAGACGTACTCGCATTGGCTCAAACGGGCAGCGGTAAAACATTGGCGTTCGGCTTACCTTTACTGAATAACATCAACCAAGATGTGAATGAACTGCAAGCACTGATCATTGTTCCAACCCGTGAACTTGCATCTCAAGTGACCAAATCTTTAGAACCGATCGCGACAACGCTCAATATCAAATTGGTAACGCTAACGGGCGGCGTAAATACTGATGATCAACAGCAACAATTATCGACTAAACCACAATTAGCCATCGCCACACCGGGCCGCCTACTTGCTTTAATCAAAAGTGATGAACTGGATATAGCTCGGTGTTCATCATTGGTTCTTGATGAAGCCGACCGCCTGATCGACATGGGATTTTGGCCAGATATTCAAGCGATTACTTCAGCACTACCGAGCAAACGTCAGTCACTGTTGTTCTCTGCGACACTTCCGCCCGAATTAGTAGGTCAGGCTGAAGAGCTTCTTTCAAATCCAGTTAAGGTCACGACACATCAAGAAAACAGCGTGGTCGCGGCTATTGAAGAAACCCTGTATTTAGTGAACAAAGGCAGTAAAGCTCAAGCGCTCATCGCACTACTCAATCAACACACATGGCCGCAAGTATTGGTATTTATTGGCGCAAAAGACAATGCCGATGCATTAACCAAACGATTGAATAAAGCCAAAATCAGTGTGAGTGCGTTACATGGAAATAAGAGCCAAGAAGAACGAGAGCAAGCATTAGAAAGTTTCAAAAATGGCGAGACTCGTGTGCTTATCGCGACAGACGTGATGGCTAGAGGCATTCATATTGATCAATTACCTGTCGTAATTAACTTCGAATTACCTTCTCACTCAGCAACTTACGTACACCGCGTTGGTCGTACAGCAAGAGCAGGAAGTACTGGCTGCGCGGTCTCTCTGGTTAGCCACAGCGAAACTGACTACCTCAATGCGATTCGCACCTTGACCAATAAGCCGTTAGTGCTGCAACCATTAGAGGGTTTCCCGGTTACCGACAAACCTGCATCTGAAACGACCGCTCGCAAGCGTCCACCTAAAGATAAAATGGCCAATCGAAGAACAGCTAAAAAGAAAAGCATTAAGCAATTTAAAAGCAAACCAAATAGCTCTAAGTAACCAGAAATAACTCTAAGTAACCAGAAATAGAATGGTCAGCTCAGTTTGTACTGGGCTTTTTTATATGCAACAAAATACAAATTCACACCCAAAAACTTCCCTAAAGTTGCCAACTTAAATGACACTTTTGTGAATTATGATGCCAACGTATTGATTCTTGGTTGCTCAAAAAAAATACTCTTAAATCACGTTGACGCCCCTATATCTAGCAACTAGATTTTTCTATTAGTGTCTACAACAGGAGGTCATTGAAATGAAACGTGCTAGCTCTACATATCGATTACAACTGATTAAGGAAGTGGCAACTCGCCGAGATCGTCAACGTTCCAATGACCCGATGGCAAACTACATACAAACCCTAATAGATAATAAAGATGATTGTGATACTTCGGTTGAACGCAACCAGAGGTTCAGTGGCAGTCATTTTGATGAGCACATAGGTGGTTGGGTAAGTGACCACTGGGGTAACAAGTAGGACAAAGAGAGTAATCCAACCAGCATAATCGCTGTAGAATTCGTCTCCGAATTAACCTATCATCTGCAACAATTCCCTATCCTAGAGTAAGCAGAAAGTGTCTGAGTTAAAAAGAGAAAAAGAAGTGATGGTTGCCTTCCAAGTGATACCTCGCGTTAAAGAAGGCAACAACTTCGAAGTGGTTGATAAAGCCATTGAAGTTGTGAAAGCTGCCGATGTGCCTTTCCAAGTCGGTGCGATGGAAACTACGATGAAAGGTGAACTCAACCAATTACTCGATATCGTTAAAAAAGCAGAACAAGCTTGCTACGATGCAGGGGCGGTAGAAGTGATCACAAACATTAAGATTCACAGTAAAACCACCGAGGCCGATGATACATTTTGCACGTACCATCGTGGTGTAACGAAAGCGAATCACATGTTTGTTTAATCACATTTTTGTTTCTGAAAACTGAGCTTTAAGAAAGGCTCTGAAGAACCAGTGGTGTTATTGGAAAGGCATGTCTGAGAGGTGAGAAAGGATTTCCATTCGTTCTTCTTCTGACATCGAATGCCAATCACGCGGAGTCTCTTCAGGGTCATCTTTTGCCCCGATCGGTTTTCGGTCAAGTGCTTTGACTGGCTCTTTTTTGATTTTTACGTTCTTTTTATTCATACCGACACCACTCCTTCAGGTACAAAGGTACCTACTTTAATATTACACCCCAACCATTATGTAAAGTAATAGTTACTTCGGAGTTAAATAAAATCTAAATACTTCCTCTTTAGCCAAAAAGATCTCTTTGGGGACTGGTATTTCCCTCTTCATCGACCTGCTTACCAATCAAGTTTTTTTGATTCATTATTTTTCTTCTATAGCGCTGACGACACAGCTTTATCACGTGCAATTGTTCTGACGGTGTCATCGACATCCAATTAAAGCGCTCTTCTCTCTTGCGCATACAACCGTTGCAATAGCCTTTGTCATCGCTTGAACAAACCCCAACGCAAGGGCTTGGAACTTGGAAAAACTCTAACTGCTCCACCATGCCTCCTTACACATTCAAAATTACGCTTACTCTCTCAAAAATAAGCGATTAATTTGTCGCCTGGCTCGTGAAATCCATACTAAACTATGACCTTATACTGACACATATAGTGTTTTGTAAACTATACTTTGAACCCATCAAGTTACACTTATCCGGTAACTTCGTTCTTTCCTTTGGAGCCTTATAATATGAAGTTTAGTTCAAAAAAATTACTAGCAGTAGCCGCTTTACCTATGATGCTAGCAGCATGCACAACAACAGGTGACAACGCGATGCAAGTAACACCAACCGATCTACAGCACCATAATTGGGAACTTGCGCAAATTGATGGCAAGGACATTGTGAAAAGCGAAGACCAAGCAGCTCCTCGTCTAGAGATCGGCGAAAAGATGACTGCAAACGGCATGGCTGGTTGTAACAACTTCTTCGGTCAAGGCGAGCTGAAAGACGGTCAATTCCGTATCAAGCAAATGGGCATGACAATGAAAATGTGTCACGGCTCTGCGATGGAAATCGAACAATCGGTTTCTGCTACTCTAAGCGAGTGGAGCGACGTAACGCTAACAAACGATACGCTAGTACTGAAAAACGATGTACACACGCTAACGTACACAATTCGTGACTGGGTAAACTAATCCGTCATCGAAACCAAATACTGATTAAAGGAGCCTGATGGCTCCTTTTTTATTGTCAGCTTGCCCTCACTACTTCTTCAAAATTGACGCTCATCGCCGACTTTTCGTACCAGCCTCCAATAAACCTCAAAAATCTCTCATTTAGATGCAATAAATTCAACGGTTCAGCGGTCTGTTGCTAGGATGGCAAAAGCCTAGAGTCTGTCGAGTTTTCGAGATGATTACGTATCGAACAAAACTCGACCGCGAACTCCCTGCTTATTCTCAAGTAATTGATTGAATTTACTGTTGAATTAGAATTTATTTCAGAAACAGATAGAATAACTATTAGGGCATGTTGATCTTTCGTTAACCACGAAGGGTCAATACGCACTAGGGAGTTCGAAAATACAATGCTCTTGCCCGTTCACTACCAAATGGAAAAGTTTATGAACAAGATAGTAAGTACGTTAGGAATCATGGCAACCGTTGCATACAGCGCAACCATTTATGCTGATGAAGCAACATCCACCGACAGCTGGAACCAAATAGAACAGCAGGCAGAGGGAGAAACTGTCTACTTTCACGCTTGGGGCGGAAGCCAAGAGATCAATCGTTACCTACAGTGGGCAGGCAAGAAATTACAAAGTGACTACGGTGTCACGTTAAAGCATGTGAAAGTGACCGATATTGCGGAAACCACCACTCGACTGCTTGCTGAAAAAGCAGCAGGAAAGAACAGTGAAGGCAGCGTCGATATCGTCTGGATTAATGGCGAGAACTTCCGCTCGATGAAAGACAACGCGCTATTGTTTGGGCCATTTACAGAGTCACTTCCAAATTGGCAGTATGTCGATAAGTCTCTGCCGATTGATGTTGATTTCTCAGAGCCGACAGAAGGCTTGGAAGCACCGTGGGGCGTGGGACAACTTGTGTTCATTCACGATCAAGAGACACTACACAACCCGCCACAATCGTTTTCAGAGATGTTGAGCTACGCTCAAGCTTTCCCAAATCGCTTAAGCTACCCTCGCCCACCAGAATTTCATGGCACGAGCTTCATTAAGTCTCTATTGATTGAACTAACAAACAATAACCCTGCACTGGCTCAGCCGGTTTCAGAAGACAACTTCCAAGAAGTGACGGCACCACTGTGGGCTTACTTAGATAAATTCCATAAAGTGGCTTGGCGCGGTGGCAAACAATTCCCAGCAGGCACATCGGAAAGCATCCAACTTCTGGATGACGGACAGATCGATCTCGCGATTACGTTTAATCCAAACTCTGTTTATTCAGCACAAGCCAGTGGTCGCTTAGCCGAAACCACTAAGGCTTATGCTCTAGAAAGCGGCGCTCTATCTAACATTCACTTCCTGGCGATTCCTTGGAATGCCAATGCAACCGCAGGTGCTCAAGTGACCATTAACTTCTTATTGAGCCCGGAAGCACAGTCTCGCAAGGGTGACCTCAATGTTTGGGGCGATCCTTCGGTTCTGAGCAGCAAATACCTGACTGGCAGCGCTAAAAACACCCAGCAATTTAAATCGGTTGATGAACCACACCCTAGCTGGCAAAACGCGCTCGAGAAAGAGTGGCTTAAGCGATACGGTAACTAGTCTTCATGCTACGCGCTCTATATTTTGTTGTTATAGCTGTATGCATTATCCCGACCATTCCTGGGGTAGCGGGAGTCGTGGCTTCGTCACTGAGTTTCATCCCGCCCCTTGGTTTAGAGGAGCCGACACTCAACGGTTTTAGCCAAGTCTTTCAATGGGAAGGGGCTTGGCACTCTATTGGCTTAAGCCTAGGTTCAGCAATTGCAAGCAGCTATATAGCCTGCTTCCTGACCTTTTGTATTCTTCAAGCCTCTTGGGGAAACAAGTTTTGGAGAAAGATTGAGTTTACGCTATCGCCAATGCTTGCCATTCCACATGTAGCTTTCGCTATCGGCTTTGCTTTTCTGTTTAGTCCAACGGGGCTTGGCGCAAGAGCGGTACATCACTTGCTCGGCGAATCGGCTACCAGCTCTGAATTGGCGTTATTGGTGAAAGACCCATACGCGTTCGGCTTAATTATTATGCTCGCACTCAAAGAAGTCCCCTTCTTATTGCTGATGAGCATTTCGATACTTCAGCAAATTGATGTAGAGCGTATCACCAAGGTCAGTGCATCGCTCGGTTACAGCCGCGCTCAGATCTGGTGGAAATGTATTTTCCCACAATGGTTTACCAAGCTTCGTTTCCCAATGCTGGCGGTACTCGCTTACAGTGTCTCGGTTGTCGATATTGCTTTGATCATAGGCCCAACCAACCCGCCGACCTTTGCCGTTTTGGTATGGCAATGGTTCAACGATCCGGATCTTAACCTACTTCCGCGAGCTGCTGCTGGTGCCATCGTTTTGTTTGGTTTAGCTTCGTTGATCATCGCCTTGGCGCGTTTAGTTGAATGGGCGGTTCTTAAGTACTTTCGAACTTGGCAGTATTCCGGAAGAACAGGGGCAAACCTTCCGGGGAAAACGGTATTCACTGTCCTTGCTAGCCTTTCACTGCTGATCATTCCTTTAATGGTAATTTGGAGCGTTGCTCAGCGTTGGCGCTTCCCTGATTTACTGCCGAGCCGCTACAGCATGCGCTTCTGGGAGTTCGAGTGGGATGCCATCATGAGTACTGTGGGTCAAAGCTTATGGATTGGTCTGATTGCCGCTTCAGTCGCTTTGTTGCTTGCGCTGGTGGCTCACGAATACAGAATCAAATACAAGTGGCAAGTTCCGGGCTTCATTATCGCTATTCCAATGCTAATACCACAGCTTTCAGTGTTGTTTGGTATGCAAGTCACGACCCTCTACATCGGCAGTAGTGCCTATGAGTTCTGGGTGATTTGGGCGCATGTTTTCTTTGCTTTCCCGTTCGTGTATCTGTCTTTGGATGGCCCGTGGAAAAGCTTCAATGATGGGTTGATTAAAGCCTCGCTGAGCCTAGGTAAATCGCCATTTCAGAGTTGGTATTCGATCAAACTACCAATCTTGCTTCCTGCGATTGCCTTTGCTTGGGCGGTCGGGATCAGCGTGAGTTTGGCCCAATACCTTCCAACATTAATGCTCGGCGCGGGCCGTATTAGCACGATCACCACAGAAGCCGTTGCACTTACCAGTGGTTTCGACCGCAGGGTGACAGCAATCTATGCCATTTGGCAGGCCCTATTGCCTCTGTTCTTTTTCTCTTTAGCGATATTAGTCAGCCGACTTCAACTCAGATATCGCCGTCTTACTTTTAAAGGTTTCCTAAGTAATGAGTCTGTACCTCAACGACCTCGCCATCCGTAAAACCGATGGAGATTCGCTGTTCTCAGCGCTAAACGTCACATTAGAATCTGGCCAAATACTGGCTTTGATGGGGCCGAGTGGCTGCGGAAAGTCGACCTTACTGGATGCGATTGCTGGTCACTTAAGTGAAGAGTTTTCGTACTCTGGCACCGTTGTGTTGAACAATATTCAGCTCGACGAGCTTCCATCACATCAGCGTGAAGTCGGTATTTTGTTTCAAGATGACTTGTTGTTTCCGCACCTCAAAGTATGGGAAAACTTGGCCTTTTCGTTACCGAACTCTGTTAAAGGTTCCGCTCGCCAAAAACAAGCAATGGCTGCACTAAAAGACATAGAGCTAACTCACTTAGCTGAATCTTTCCCGGATCAAATATCCGGCGGTCAACGCGCAAGAATAAGCTTGACTCGTATGTTGTTAGCCAAGCCTAAACTCGCCCTGCTTGACGAACCGTTCAGTAAGTTAGACCAAGAGCTCAGAGCACAATTTCGCGATTGGGTCTTCGAACAGCTGACCAAAGCGAATATCCCTACATTAATGGTCACGCACGACGAAGCCGATGTACCTCAAGGGGCAGAAGTACTGTCTTGGCCATGGAGAAGTAACCATGCTGGATAAGTACTCCATTAAGGTCATTAAGTGGCCATTAAATCAGTCTGCTAAGTTACTAAACCAATTGGGTATCACGGCCAATCAAACCACGTTATTCGGATTTCTGATTGGGTGTTTAGCGTTTCCAGCGTTGGCATTTCAACAATATGAGTGGGCGTTAGGCTTCATTGTGTTTAATAGAGTATGTGATGGGCTTGATGGAGCCTTGGCTCGAATCCAAGGCATTAGTGATGCGGGCGGTTTCCTCGATATCAGCCTAGATTTCCTATTCTACTCGCTGATCCCTTTTGGATTTGTCATTGCCAACCCAGAACACAACGCCATTGCCGGTGCATTTTTGATTTTCTCTTTTATCGGCACAGGCAGCAGCTTTTTAGCGTTTGCGGTTATGGCAGGCAAGCGAGGCATTGAAAACCCAGTCTATAAGCATAAGTCTCTGTACTACATGTCAGGGCTAACCGAAGGCACTGAAACCATCGCTTGTTTCATCGCGTTTTGTATTTGGCCTCAACACTTTGCAGTTATCGCTTACACCTTTGGTGCAGCTTGTTGGCTAACCACGTTCATGCGTATTTATTTTGGTTTTCAGACACTAAAAAACCAAGCTAGTTAATAAATGAGTTAGTTTCTTGCACCTATAAAAACGCCGCTCATTGTGAGCGGCGTTTTCTATATTAGTATGGATAATGCCCGCTAAATCATGACATCAAGCTTCAGCTGAAGCCGTGATTTTAAACCTCAATACCTTTAGGCTTGAATCAAGGTCGACATCGACAAACTCAGGCGGGTTGTCCAGACGCTCAATGAACTCAACGCTTGGTGCTTCTTCTGCCATCGTCTCAATCAGGAAGTTTGGTGATACTGCTGGTGAGTTCACACACGCAATCACTTCACCGCCTTCAGTTAGAAGTTCAGGCAAACGACGTAAGATTTTTTTGTAATCTTTGGTTAGAGCAAAGCTGCCTTTTTGGAACGAAGGTGGATCGATGATAACGAGCTCGTAAGGACCGCCCTTCTTGATTTTCCCCCACGACTTAAAGATATCGTAGCCAAGGAAGTTAACCGAGCGCATATCGTGTTCATTCAGACGGTGGTTATCGCGACCTTTGTTTAGCGAGCCACGTGACATGTCCACGTTCATGCATTGACGAGCGCCACCAGCGATAGCCGCGACAGAGAAACCACAAGTGTATGCAAACAGGTTAAGAACGTTCTTATCCTTGGCATTATCTTGTACCCACTGACGACCATTACGCATGTCTAGGAACAAACCGAAGTTCTGATTACGGCCAATGTCTAATTGGTACTTAAGGCCATGCTCAACCACAACCGGAGAGTCATTCAACTCACCCCATAGAACCTCTGAAGGCGCACCATCGGCATAACGGTGTTGCAGAACAATGCTTGTGCCCTGCTTTGATTGCCAGATATCTTTGTTGGTGAGTTCAACCAATCCAGCTTTAAGAGATGACAAGAATTCATCGTTGACTTCTTTAAACACGTTAACCAGTAGCTGTCCATCAACCCAGTCACATGTCAGTTGCTCTAGACCAGGCCAAAACTTACCGCGCCCGTGGAAAATACGGCGTAGTTCGTTTGGTACTTCATTAAGTTGCTGTTCAATATGACTAAAAAACAGAGGTAAAGCTGATGCTTCCATTATTTCACTCACTTAGTGTTTAGCTTTGGCCAAGTTAATGACCAAGGTTCAAGCCAACTGTCCAAACCGTTCGACACGGTTTCCTGATGCCACTTCTCACCCAAAGAGTTTAAGCTCCTTGGGTCGCAGACATATTCGTAGGCTTGTGATTGATAGGCAAATCGAATCGCGAAGGCATGTAGATAACCTCTGTCAGCCTCACTCGATGGATTATAAATAGGGTCACCAACAATGGCTGAGCCGATCGACTTCATCGCGACACGGATCTGGTGAGTTCGCCCTGTATAGGGTTTGCATAACAGCAGACGCTCACCGGGTTCAGCCGTTGCTGATAAAAACTGAGTAATCGCCGGGTTCTCTTTGGATGTCAGAAGTTTCCAACTTGAGCGTCGTGAACGCTCCATGTCTCCTGAGATCAAACCTTGCTTTTTCTTTGGCTTCTTAGAGCCAATCGCAAGGTAGTATTTTTCTACTTCACGCTTTGCAAATAGCTGTGAAAGCTCGCTCGCCGCCGACGCATTTTTTGCCAGCAGCAGAATGCCCGAAGTCATTTTATCTAGTCGATGAACGAGATACAGCTTAGGCTCATTAATTGCCTTAGCAACTTCTTGAAGCAACATGGTATCGCCATCGTCTTTGTGGACGCTGACTCCAGGATGCTTATTGATAAGTAAAAAATCAGAGTGGTTCAGAAGAATATCGAACATGTAAAGGCTAGCTCCATTGTAGAACGTGGAGTATACCTCGTCTGAACCCAGATTCCAGCTACGAAAAAGCCCAACTCACTCAATAAATATTGAATCGTTGGGCTTCTTTTCAGCAACTAGCGATCAGTGCGTGGTCTTTACTCGATTACCAATAGGTAAATAGAACCAAGCTACCGCTTTACCCCAGTTTAAACTTACCAACTAATGCTTCTAGCTCAGCAACCTTAGCGTTCAAGCCTGATGTATTTTCGGAGCTACGAGTTGCTAGCTGCAGAGATTGCTCAGAGATATCGCTAATCGCGGTAATGTCCGCTGCAATTTCTTTGGTCACAGCCGTCTGTTCTTCTGCCGCAGTCGCAATAGAGTTAACCATGCTTTGTACATTGCCCGCACCGCTCACAATCGCTTCTAGAGCCGAAACCGCACCTGAGCTTTGCTCAACACCAATCTCAACTAAACGACAGTTATCTTGAGTGTAAGTCACCGCTTCTTGAGTGCCCGATTGAATCGATTGAATGATGCCCGAGACTTCTCGTGTCGCTTTGGTTGTTCTTTCTGCTAGCGCTCGCACTTCATCGGCTACCACAGCAAAACCACGACCAAACTCGCCTGCACGCGCAGCCTCAATCGCAGCGTTAAGAGCTAACAGGTTAGTTTGCTCAGCAATGTCTTCGATTACCTTGATAACGCTACCAATCTGCTCACCGTGAGAACCTAGAGTATTCATTTGCAACGACATATCGCTCATTTGAGTCGACACTTGTTGAATACTCGCCACCATCTCAACAATCACGTTGCGGCCATCTTCTGCAGAGGTTTCTGAGCGACGTGCTTCTTCATAAGTAGACGTGCCCTGCTGCGCCACTTCTGAAATGGTCAAGCTTAACTCTTCAGCAGCCGTTGCAATTAAGTTGGCCTTATCAGCTTGAGCAGAAGCGCCCGTTACGATGTCTTGACTAATAGAAGATAGTTCGCCCGTAACAGATTGAACTTCATGGGTCACAGAAGAGATAGAACCTAATAAGTCCACTAACGACTTCTGCATCTGGTTAATCGACTTAGCCAGTTCAGCCAATTCATCACCAGAATCATCAATAATGTCGCCTGCCGTTAGGTCACCATTTGCTACACGTCGTGCTACTTGTTCTACACGAGTAAGACGATTGGTAATAGAGCTAGACAATAGATACGCAATCACACAACCAAAGACAATCGCAATAGCAGACAACACCATGATGGTGCGCTCGATGGTAGTAAACGTGTCGGTTAGTGTCAGTAGTGACTGTTCTGTATCTGCGCGCTCACTTGCTGACGCTTGATCCAGTAAGTTCTCAATAGGGATAAGATTGCTCTCATACAAAGATCGTAGCTGTTGAATATTGGCTAGTAGCGCAGCTTCATCATTGATCTTCGGCACAAGCTTTGATTCAAACTCTTGAGTGAAACGCCCCATCAGGTCTTCAATTCGCTGAATACGGCGGTGGTCTTCCGAACCTCTACTCTCCAAACGCTTAGCCTGCTCGATAGCTTGAGCAAATTCGTTCTTGTTGGTTCGATAATCATTGAGTGCATTATCGACCAGAGTGATTGCACCCAGAGCATCTCGATAGACATCTCCAGCTTCATCGATCAAAACAAGGTAGGTAACGGTACCCGGTACATCATCTAATCTAATCTCATCGGCGCTCTTATGAGCGCCAATAACTTCCATCCATACAATACCGACTAACGTGACAAGCACCGCCAATATAGAGCCAAAACCGGCATACAGTTTCTTTCTCACTGACAATTTCAAACAACACCTACCTAAATCAAAATATAGCTCTAACAGCTATTCGTTCCATTTATATCGGCTATCAGACGGATACCTTTAATGGTTATTTTTCTTAGATAATTAAGTTCCAGACATAAAAAAACGGGAGCTAATGAGCTCCCGTTTATCAAATTACTTTATCTTGCGATTAGAACTTCTTAGAAATCAGCGCAAAACCAGCAATGATACCAATACCTAGTAGCATGATTGCACCTTTACCGCTATCGAAGCCAGAAGAGATACCCATGAACGCAACGATTGCGATAGCTACAGGGATGATGTACTTAACTAGTGTGTACCATAGACCAAATAGTGGGAAAGAGACTTCACCGTCGTTAGTGATTTCTTTCTCTAGGTCTGCACGGTTTAGTCTCCAACCAGCGAAGATACATACCAACATACCGCCAACCGCTAGGAAAATCTTATCCGTTAGTAGGTCGAAAATGTCGAACGCGCCAGTATCAAACAGTGTTGGACCGAAGCCGCCAAGTGATAGAGAAGCGAAGATACATAGAATCGCCATTACAACACTTGCAGACAGTACCGCTGTTACACGCTTCATGCCTTTCTCATCGATTAGGTAAGAAACCACAACTTCAAGTAGAGATACTGAAGATGTTAGTGCCGCAACACTCAAACCAACGAAGAACATAAGAGCAAATAGAAGACCGATTACGCCGCCCATTTCAGCGAATAGCTGAGGAACAACAACGAATACTAAACCAGGGCCCGCTGCAGGTTCCATACCGAACGCGAACATTGCAGGGAACATTGCAACACCAGCTAGAATAGCAACACCAGTATCCATTGCGGTTACCATTGCTGTTGTCTGAACTAGGTTCTCTTTCTTCTTAAGGTAAGAACCGTATGTCATCATACAACCCATACCAAGACTTAGAGAGAAGAATGCTTGACCTAGAGCGGCTAGGATTACATTGCTGTCTACTTTAGAGAAGTCAGGACTGAATAGGAACTCAAGACCAGCCATCGCGCCCGGAAGCATAATGCCTTTGATTGATACTACAATAAGGATAATGAAAAGAAGCGGCATCAGAATCTTACCTGCTTTCTCAATACCACCAGAGATACCTTTCATAACGATAACAACGTTAAGTAGTAGGTATAAGCCCATCCACATTAGTGGTTGAACTGGGTTTGAGATAAAGCCACCAAAGCTATCACCAATTGCTTCTGGTGCGTCTAGAAGACCACCTGCAATTTTACCGATGTATGCGATTGACCAACCGCCTACTACTGGGTAGAAACCCATGATAAGTAGACCACTGAATACGCCGATAACGCCAGCGAACGTCCAACGACGGTCAGTTGTTTTAAATGCACCTACTGCTGATTTTTGCGTATGACGGCCAATCGCAAATTCAGTCAGCATGACACTGAAACCAATAAAAATTACAAAAAACAGGTAAATGGCAACGAATGCACCACCGCCACTTTCGCCTGCTGTGTATGGGAATTTCCAAATGTTACCTAAGCCAACAGCAGAACCTGCTGCAGCCATTACGAATCCTAACTTCGAACCCCAGGTATCGCGGGGTGTTGTGGTTGTATTACTAGTAGCCACGTGTACTCCAAACTTTTGTGTTATGTGATGTTGTGTTTTGCTTTGGGTGGCGTCTTTAAAAGGAAGGTGTATAAATAAATTTACACACCTAAAAGATTTGATTGACGCTCGTTGTCTAGCAAGTAAACCAGTTTAAGAATAAAATTGGAAGAGCATACCGTACAAATTTCGTTAAAGATGTAAATTTTTATGGTTAAATGCCGACTTTTCATACAAAACAATCGTTTTCTTCTTAAGTTGACCAAAAATTAACAACTTTAACCTATTTACATCTTTTGCTCTATTTTGTAAATAGTTGATTCCTTAAATTCCCATATCCGTTAAATAGCATTACTATCTAAGTGTCTCTTTTTTCGAGTATTCAATGTGGATAAGCTTTATCATTTTTTAACTTTGGCCTCTGTTGTTTTGTACTGGGTTCTCGTAGCCGGTGTGACGTTTCGTGTTGTACTAAAACGACGCTCTGTCAGCGTTTCTCTTGCTTGGCTAATGGTTATCTACATTATCCCGATTGTTGGTGTAGCTTGTTACTTCCTTTTTGGTGAGCTAAACCTAGGCAGAAAAAGGGCTGAACGCGCTCATCGTATGTTTACCCCTTTCGGCGACTGGTTCCGTCAATTGAATGATTGCCAACTTCACCAACCAGGGAAAGTCGGCTCCCCTATCCATAAGATTGACGAGCTTTGTAACAATCGAATGGGCATCCCTGCACTCAGTGGAAACACTCTATCGCTGCAATCTTCACCAAACGAGATCCTACACGCAATTATCGAAGATATAGAAAATGCACAAACCAGTATCAAGATGGTTTTCTATATTTGGCATCCAGGTGGCCTGACCGATTCGGTTGCCTCTGCGCTGATTCGCGCTGCAAAACGTGGCGTAGATGTTAAAGTTTTGCTCGATTCAGCCGGTAGCCCTCGCTTTTTCAAAAGCCACTGGCAGTCAATGATGAAGGACGCAGGCGTTCAAGTCGTACAAGCACTAGAAGTGAGCCCATGGCGTATTTTTTTACGTCGCCTAGATTTAAGACAACACCGCAAAATCATTGTGATTGACGAGACTATCGCCTATACGGGTTCAATGAACATGGTCGATCCTGCTCACTTCAAACAAAGTTCCGGCGTTGGTCAGTGGATTGATGTAATGGTCAGAGTGACTGGGCCAACCGTTAATGTGTTATCCGCTATTCATGGCTGGGATTGGGAAGTTGAGACTGGTGAACGCATTCTCCCTGATATACCTGAATGCCCAGTTGAAGAAATCATGACACATCATCCGGTTCAAGTAGTGCCGTCTGGCCCTGGCATGCCGGAATATTTGATCTTACAAGTACTGACCATCGCCATCAATCAAGCGAATCATTCTGTACGTATTACTACACCTTATTTTGTGCCAAGTGCTGACTTACTCGAAACACTTAAGATGACAGCTCAACGCGGCGTAACTGTAGAACTGATCATTCCACACAATAACGATTCACTAATGGTTAAATGGGCTTCTCGTGCGTTTTATACCGAGTTGCTTGAAGCTGGCGTGAAGATCTATGAATTTTACGGTGGCCTTCTTCATACCAAATCGGTAGTGATCGATGAAGAGTTTTGCTTGATCGGAACCGTCAATATCGACATGCGCAGTTTGTGGCTCAACTTTGAAGTGACTCTGGCTGTGGATGATGTGCATTTCACGCAAAAACTGTCTGAGCTGCAGAAATCTTATATCTCTTCATCCCACTCTGTAGAGTTAGAACAGTGGGAGCAAAGAAACCTTAGTAATCGCTTCTTTGAGAGGCTGTTCTACTTGTTCAACCCACTCCTATAATTCCAGCAATGAGTCGATTATGGCTCGTTGTTTCCCCATCGATCATTTTTAACCTTTCACTGTTAACTGAGTGAAAGGTTAAAAATCGTAAGAAAAGCGCAAAAAATCCCCGCTCCGCTCTTGCTTTGAACACTCTTGGCATGTTTTAAATAGGACATAACCGATTGATAAGGAATTCACAGCATGTCCGAGAACAAAACCACTAAACTTATCACTGCCGGTCGTGATAAGAAGTGGACCAATGGTGTTGTTAACCCACCAGTACAACGCGCTTCAACTGTCGTATTTAACTCAGTAGAAGAGAAGCGTAAAGCTACGATTAACCGCGCTAACAAGACCCTTTTTTACGGACGTCGTGGAACCAACACTCATTTTGCCTTCCAAGATGCGATGGTTGAAGTAGAAGGCGGCGCGGGTTGTGCACTGTACCCGTGTGGTACAGCAGCAATTTCGAATGCCATTCTCTCTTTTGTAGAAACAGGTGATCATATTTTAATGGTTGACACCTGCTACGAACCTACTCGTGATTTCTGTGACACCATCATGAAAAAGATGGGGGTAGAGACAACTTACTACGAGCCAACGATTGGTGAAGGTATCCAAGACCTTATCAAGCCAAACACTAAGGTGCTGTTTACTGAGTCTCCAGGCTCTGTCACCATGGAAGTGCAGGATATTCCAACACTAGCGCGTATCGCTCATGAACATGACATCATCGTTATGCTAGACAATACTTGGGCGGCTGGCGTGAACTTCTCACCGTTTGATTTTGGTGTTGATATCTCGATTCAAGCAGCGACCAAATACATCGTGGGTCACTCTGATGTGATGCTAGGTACGGCAGTCGCCAATGAGAAATGCTGGGATCAACTAAGAGAGCAAAGTTACTTGATGGGGCAATGTGTCTCACCTGATGATGCTTATTTAGGGCTTCGCGGCATTCGTACTCTTGATGTGCGTCTACGCCAACACGCAGAAAGCAGCTTGAAGGTCGCAAAATGGTTAGAGACTCGTCCTGAAGTTAACCACGTTCGTCACCCTGCTCTTGAGTCTTGCCCAGGCCATGAATTCTTCAAACGAGATTTTACTGGCGGTAATGGCTTGTTCTCTTTTGTACTAAACAACTCTAATATCAAAGCGACGACAGCGTTACTTGATGGAATGACACATTTTAGTATGGGTTACTCTTGGGGTGGATTTGAAAGTTTGATTCTAGCTAACGAACCAAGCAGTTTTGACAGCTTGAGAACTGTTGCCAATCCTAATTTCGAAGGTACCTTGATACGTGTTCATATTGGGTTAGAAGATGTTGATGACCTGATTGCTGATCTAGAGGCGGGATTAGAACGTTATAGCGCTCTGATTTAATCTGAGACGATAGGTCTAATATGCAAAAAAGGCAGGATATTCCTGCCTTTTTCTGTTTAAAGCATAACTCAAAATACTCATATTCAGATACTTCAGCTCATAATACAAACCGCTCATAGTCCAGAAGCTTTCAAAGCCAATATTGAACCTTAAAGCACATCCACTTAAAGATCTCAGAGCGATGAAAAAATGGCTATGAATTTTTCAATTTCTAAGTGATTGTTCCGCTGAAATAAATAACACTTTATTTGTGTGGGCAACCGACTAAATGATCATTAACCATACCTGTCGCTTGCATAAACGCGTAACAGATTGTTTCCCCTACAAACTTAAAGCCTCTTTTTTTCAAAAACTTACTCATTGCTTTAGATTGCTCGGTAGAAGCGGGAACTTGAGACATCTCAGTCCAGTTGTTTTCTATCACCTTGTTATCGACAAATTGCCACAAAGCATTTGATAAAGAGCCAAACTCTTTCTGGAGTTCAAGTGTTGCTCGAGCATTACCGTATACAGAGGCGATCTTGCCCTTATGCTTAACCACATCGAAGTTTTCAATGATATGAGGCACGTTGTCTTCATTCAACTCAGCTAGCTTGTTTAAATCGTAATTATCAAATGCAGCACGATAGCCTTCACGCTTTTTAAGGATCGTAATCCAGCTAAGACCCGCCTGAGCGCCTTCTAAAGTAATGAACTCAAACAGAACTTGGTCATCATAAACAGGCACTCCCCACTCTGCGTCGTGGTACTCCCTTTCAAGCTCATGTTTAAGCGCCCATGCACACGTTCTATCCACTGTATTCGCTTCCATTTCGATAGTCTCTTTTAGTAATCGTACATAAAAATAATGCCCCAATTAGGGGCATTATTTCAAAGGTTAGTTGACGTTAAGCCACTTCAATTTTATGGAATAAACGATACAGCACAGGTACTACGATTAGCGTGAGTACAGTCGCAAAGCCTAAACCAAACATGATGGTTACTGCCATTGGTTTAAAGAAGATGTCCGGTAGTAGAGGGATCATACCAAGAATGGTGGTGATCGCAGCCATACATACCGGACGAACACGACTCAGTGCCGCATCAACAACCGCTACATATGGATCTTTACCGGACTTCATCTCAATCTCAATTTGGTCAAGCAGTACGATACCGTTCTTAAGTAGCATCCCGGATAAACTCAAGAAGCCTAGCAATGCCATGAAGCCAAATGGTGTATTCAAGGCTAATAAGCCTGTCGTTACCCCGATTAGCGCTAATGGAACCGTTAGCCAAACAATTAGCGGTTCTTTGACCGAGTTGAACAAGAACACGGTAATCAAGAACATGAACAGGTAACCCATCGGCATAGTGGTAAACAGAGACGCTTGTGCATCAGCAGATGACTCATATTCACCACCCCACTCCAACGAATAACCCGGTGGCATCTCAATCGCTTCAATTTGTGGCTGTAAGCGTTTCTGTAACGTCGAAGCCGTTTCTTCACCCAATAGGTCGTTGTCGGCCATTACCGTCAGCATACGCTTACGGTTCTTACGGATGATAAGTGGATCTTCCCATTCCAATTCGTAGCCAAGCGTCACTTGCTGCAACGGAATATATTCGCTTAATGCCGGGCTCCAAATCTTCATACCTTCGATGTTGCGAATATCAACTCGCTCATCTTCAGGTAAACGAGCCACAATAGGCATCAACGTAGTACCATCACGATACACACCAATCGACTTACCAGAGAAAGACATCGCTAGGAAATCATCAACGTCAGACTTGGTAATACCATAACGACGCGCTTGGCTTTCATTGAACTGAGGCTCTAATACCTTAGTTCTTTCACGCCAATCATGACGAACGTTAAATGCTCCGTCATCAGCACGCATGATGTCCATAACTTGAGCTGCGATTGAACGTAGCACGGTTGGGTCTGAACCGACGATTCGAGCCTCAATTTTCGCACCGCCACTAGGGCCTAATTCAATTTGCTTAAGTTTGTAATCAATTTCAGGGAACTGACTGTCAACGTGTTCACGGAAGCGACGCATCAGCCCTTCAAGTACCTGATAATCTGTCACACGAACCGTGATTTCGCCATACGCGCTATAACTCTTCTCGGGTGAGTAGGTCAACATGAAACGCTGCAGACCTTTACCGGCCGTGGTCGTGATATGTTCAACTTCACTTTGTTCCGACAACCAACTCTCAAGCACTCTCAACTTGGTATTAGTTGCTCGAATATCCGTACCTTCTGGCATCCAAACATCCACTTGGAACATCGGAGTAGTTGAAGATGGGAAGAATGCTTGTTTCACAAAGCCAAAACCGTACACACTCGCACCTAAACCAATCACCAGAACGATCATGGTTAGCCACGCGCGTTTCATACAGAACTCAAGGAAGTTTTTATAGATAACAAAAACCATCCCGTTGTATGGATCTTTGCCTTCGTTATCGGGATCAACCTTCTGTCCTCTGAAGAAGATATCGGCAAAAAACGGCGTGATCGAGATGGCAGTAAACCAACTCAGCATCAATGAAATCAATAGCACCGTGAACAAAGTGCCACAGTATTCGCCCGTTGAATCTTCAGACAAACCAATTGGAGCAAACGCGGTGACCGCAATCACCGTTGCGCCAAGCAGTGGCCATTTGGTTTGGGTCACGATATCAGTGGCGGCCTGCATCCGGGTTCGCCCCTTCTGCGTGCCGATCAATATCCCCTCCACCACCACAATGGCATTATCCACCAGCATCCCCAAGGCAATAACCAACGCGCCCAGTGAAATACGTTGAAGGTCGATTTTGAAGTACTGCATGAAAATAAAGGTGCCGAATACGGTCAATAGCAGTATCAAACCAATCAACAGACCCGATCGTACTCCCATGAAGAACAGTAACACCACGATTACGATCGCAACCGCCTGCCCTAAACTCACCACAAATCCGCTTACCGACTTGTTCACCTCTTTAGGTTGGTTATAAACCTCGGAGATGTCGATACCGACGGGTTGTTGATATTTAAGCTCGGCGAGTCTTCGATCAAAGTCTTCACCCACTGCGACCACGTTCACGCCTTGCGCAAAAGAGACACCCAGGTTAAGCGCGAGTTCGCCGTTATAACCAATGATGTTACTCGGTACCTCAACGTAACCACGAGTTACATTCGCCACATCTTTTAGATAGATAAGCCCTTGAGCGCCACCTTCCGTAAGAATCAAATCTCCAAGCTGTTCAACGTTCTGGAACTCACCCGTTGGATGGATTCGAATATATTCATCACCAATCCTTACTGCTCCTGCACTTGATACAATATTTTGAGTCGATAAAAGGTTAAATACCGTGCTTGGAGACAGACCCAGAGAGCTTATCCGCTTCATCGATATCTCAATGAATACTTGCTCTTGTTGTTGACCAGAAACAGAGACCTTACTGACCCCATCAACCAACTCCAGCTCTCGCCTTAGATAATCAATGTAATCCAGCAGCTCTTTGTAGCTATAACCATCACCCGTCACCGCAAGCAAGATCCCGTAAACGTCACCGAAGTCATCAATGACTTGAGGATCATTGACCCCAGGTGGCAGTTCAACCTTAAGATCATTCACTTTTCGGCGAAGTTCATCCCAAATTTGCGGAAGATCGTCTGGGCCGTAGTTGTTCTTCATCGTTACCGTTACCTGAGACAGGCCACGGCTTGAAATAGAGTTCACTTCGTCGACATAGGTAAGCTGTTGAATCGCTTTCTCTAGTGGGTAGGTAACTTCTTCTTCCACCTGCTGAGGCGTTGCCCCCGGGTATGAAGTCACGACCATTGCATCTTTGATGGTAAAGGCAGGATCTTCTAAACGCCCCAAACCGAAGAATGCTGAAACACCACCAATAAGAAAGATCAGAGATAGCATCCAGCTAATGACTTTGTTACGTATAAAGTAAGAAGCAACACCTGTGATCTGATCATCACCCTGTTGATCGTCATTTTGGGGCTTGTTATTTACTTCACTCATTGTTCGTCTCCTGAGACAATACTTCCACTGTCATCCCATCTCGCAATCGCGATACGCCTGCAACAACGACATGCTGCCCCATTTCCAATCCTTTCACTACCTGCAATGTTTCCTGGTTTGCTTTTCCTAACACGACTTGTTGTTTCGAGACTGTCTTGTCGTCGTTAAGCACCCATACATAAGAGTTCTGGCGCGTTAAATCATCGCCATCCGCATTAAACACAGCTTCGATTGGGATAAGTACCCCAGCTTTTAACTCCAAGCCGATATCTCGCCCATTTGACGTCACCTCAACGGCCATACCATCCAGAATTAAATCATCTTCCGGCATAGGTAGAGCAAGCGTCACCGTGAACGTGCCCGTGCTTGGGTCAGGTTCAGTGGTGAACTCCTTAATAGCCGCCGTGTATTCATTGCCACTGGGTACTCTTACCACAGCCTCAACATTCGATAACAGCTGTTCGCTAGGCTGATTCACGTAAATCTGGTCAGGCAGTTGGATAACAACCTCAACATCTTCGACACTGTGAATGTTCACGACCTGCTGGCCTACCTGAATATTTTCATATTGATCAACACTGACACGAGAAATGATCCCATCAACAGGGGCACGAAGCTTAGTGAACGACAAGCGCAGTTTTGCGAGCTCCAGTTCGGCATAAGCGATCTGGCGTTGAGCAGCAATTTCATCAAACTGTGACTTCGCCAATAAACCTTTCTTCACTAGCGGACTTGAACGTCTGTATTGACTGTTAATTACCGTGTAACGCGCCTGAGCATTGTCGACATCCAGTTGATAATCGGTAGGGTCAAGCTCTGCAATGATGTCTCCTCGTGAAACACGCTCACCTTCTTTCACATCAAGCTTATTGATTTCACCAGCGACTCGAAAGCTGAGATGAGCCTTCTCGGCAGCGTTTGCAACCGCAGGGAAATAGAGTTTGTCGCTAAAGTCGATGACTGAAATCTCGATAGCTTTAACCAAGGGCGTGTTATTCACTTCTACAACTTGTTTATCTTCACAAGCCGTAAGTAAAGCCAAGCACGACAGTCCAGCGGCCACTTTAAGTGTTTTCATGTTATAGCCCCCTTTCCTTGATCCACTCTCGAACTTTAACGCCCGGTTCAAGACCATTAACACCAGAAGTTACGATGCGATCACCATCGTTCAACCCTGAAACAATATGGCGCTTTTCATCGATGATGATTGCGACATTTTCAACAATACCGTCGCTATTCACGCGCCACACAGAGACATCATCGCCATCAGTCATCATTGCTGATGTGGGAATTTTTGTGGCGGCTGCTAACGCTGAAACTAAATGAACTGTGCCTGACATACCCGGCAAAATACCAACATCGGTGGGTCTTTCCATTACCATGGTGACTTTGTACGACCCGGTTTTGGGATCCGCTTCAGTATCAACTTCTTGGAAGGTTAAAACGTAAGAGTTTTCAGGAAACGCATCAAAAACCATGGTTGCATCCATCTCGAACCCTGATGAAAAGCGCGTAATAAGTTGGTCGGGTAATAAGAAGACGACTTTAAGAATTTGATTGGTTTGAATATTCATCACGCCTTGTTTAGCCGCAATGTATTCATGGTTTTCAGCAGGAATGATGGAAATGGTTCCGTCATACGGCGCAACCAAAGTGGTGTAGCGAAGATTCGCGTTAGCTTGATTAAGCACCGCGCGAGCTGAATTGTGGTTCGCTTTCGCTTGGTCGAAATCTTGCTCTGATACCACACGATCTTTACGAAGTTTGATCGCACGTTGATATTGAACATCGGCTAGCTGAAAATTCGCTTTTGCTTGCTTCTCGAGTAGTTGATATTCATCGGGATTTAACTTAGCAAGCTCGTCGCCTTTAGACACGTGCTGCCCAGCGGTCACATCGATGCTCTGCAATAACCCAGGAACACGGAATGCGAGTACCGCTCTGTCACCAGCTTCTGTGGTAGCAGGGAAATTACGCTCAAAGGCATTATTACCGACGGAGACAGTGAAGAGTTTGGCGGGTCTGGACTCAGGTTCAGGCACGGGAGGAAGCTCCTTACCACACCCAGACAACCCAGCTAAGGCAGTCAATAGGACAAGGGAGGCTCTATACATTGGTGATCATCCATATCTATAAATATTTTTATAACATAGATTAATCACATGTAACTTACCAGTCAGCATAAGATTTATTTAGAGAAAATTATTAAAAAAAATAACGGCTTGGAATAAATTTTCCTAAACCGTTATCTAATCCTTTTTAGGTTTTACCACTACATGTTCTTAAATTCACGATTCACTTTAAACGTATCTGAGGTGACATAAGCTTCCATGTTGCGGACACTGGTCTCTAACTTCTGGAAATCACCCTCTAAAGTGTTCAATAGCGACTCTGCAGTTTGCCCTTTTTCCCAAGGCTTTTGCTTCAGCGTATGCTCTTGTTTCGCCTTCATTTGGTCGACATACTGAGGTGGTTGTTTTTCAAGCATAAATGTCAAAGCTAAATACGCTAATAACACCAGAAAACTACCACCAAGCAGTGCTGCTGAGATAACTAAGATGCGAACCAACCACACTTCAAGGCCAAAATAGTTCGCTAACCCTGCACACACACCAGACAATTTGCCGTTAATCGTGTCGCGATACAGTTCTCTACTCATAGTTTCGTCTCCAGTTAGGCGACTCCGCATCCAGTATTTTTTCTAGCGTTTTCACTCGGTCTTGCATGGATTCGGCTTGCGCAGAAAGCTTATGCAGACGTTGAAGATCCGTTTCAGAAAGACCATTGCTGGATTTCTTCTTGCTGCGGTAATGTAAGAATAACCATAGCGGTGCCACGAAGATTAAAAAGACAATCAGTGGACCTGCAATTAGAAATGTTGACATAGACAACTCCTAGATTATTTATCGCGGTTTTCAACTTGTTGCTTCAGTTTCGCTAGCTCTTTTTCGATTTCATCTTGAGCTTGTAGCTCGGCAAACTCTTGGTCTAAAGATTTTGCGTTGCCAGTCTTAGCGTAAACGTCCGCTTCAGCTTCTAATTCATCCACTTTACGCGAGAATTGCTCAAACTTCGCCATTGCTTCGTTGGTTTTGCTTGAGTGCAGGTGTTTTTGAACATCACGACGGTTGCTTGCCGCATTGTTACGAATCATTAATGCTTGTTGCTTTGCACGAGTTTCTGCGATCTTTGTTTCAAGTTTACCAATTTCACTCGTCAATTTTTCGATGGTTTCATGAACCAAGGTTTGTTCGGTGTAAAGGCTCTTGATGATGTCTTCCAGTTTTTGCTTTTCGATTAGCGCCGCTCTCGCCAAATCTTCGCGTTGTTTGGTCAGGGCAAGTGTCGCTTTATTTTGCCAATCTAGAATCTGTGTTTCGATAGCTTCTACTTTACGCGCTAGCTCTTTCTTGTCAGCAATTGCTTTTGCTGAGTTGGTACGAACTTCAACTAAGGTGTCTTCCATTTCTTGGATAATAAGACGAATCATCTTTTCTGGATCTTCAGCCTTATCTAATAGTGCACTGATGTTTGAATTTACAATGTCTGCAAAGCGAGAAAAAATACCCATGAGGAACTCCTTAATTACAATGATGGCAAATGCGTTTCAAATCGTTGTGCGACTTTATCAATCCACTTGCTCAAAAATTTACGTTTGTTGTTAAACCTACCATAAATAATCCAAGTAGCGTGCCAACTTTTAAGCCATTTATTATCAGTTACTTACAATAAAATGGTGATTAACTCGAACCATGCTATGATGAATTTAGCCAAGTATTGGTATTTTTCACCACTATGGCTCTTACATGACCTCTCCAGCGATTAATTCATACAAGGACCCGCTATGCAGCAGAACCTCATTGGTGAATCACCTAGCTTTCTCTCTGTGTTAGATAAAGTTTCCCAACTCGCACCAATAGAAAGACCCATTCTGATCATTGGCGAACGTGGCACAGGTAAAGAGTTGATCGCACAAAGACTGCATTACCTTTCAAGACGTTGGGATCAACCTTTGATCTCATTGAACTGCTCAACCTTAAGTGAAGGTTTGATTGATTCAGAACTGTTTGGTCATGAATCGGGATCCTTTACGGGTTCGAAAGGGCGTCATCAAGGTCGTTTTGAAAGAGCAGAAGGCGGAACGCTGTTTCTGGATGAGCTGGCGACCACTCCCCTTGCGGTTCAAGAGAAACTACTGCGCGTTATTGAATACGGGCAATATGAACGTGTCGGTGGGCAAAAGGCGCTAAGTGCCAATGTCAGACTGGTGTGTGCAACCAATGCCGACTTACCAGACATGGCATTAAAGGGCGAATTCCGAGCAGACCTATTAGATAGACTGGCGTTTGACGTCATTACTATCCCTCCTTTGCGTGAGCGAAAAGAAGACATCATGCTACTGGCAGAATATTACGCCATTAAGATGTGTCGTGAATTGGAATTGGAGTTGTTTGTTGGCTTTGCCCCCTCTGCCGTTGAATCGCTTTTGGATTATTCTTGGCCAGGGAATGTACGAGAACTCAAAAACGTCATTGAGCGAGCTATCTATCAGCACGGAAAAGATCCATATCCTATTGAATATTTGGTGTTTAACCCATTTAAACCCGCATGGAAAACAGAGCAAGATTCCTCTCCGGAAACTGGCAATGAGCCGTCTAACAGCCATACTTCATCAGAGAGCTTGTTTTCTTTGCCGCTTGATTACAAAGCATGGCAAGAACAACAAGACATCAAGCTACTCAACCAAGCCCTCAAACAGAGCAAATATAACCAGAAACAAGCCGCAGAATTACTTGGGTTAACCTACAACCAATTACGTGGAATGGTGAGGAAGTATGCGATTGTCGGACAAGCTAACGATAAATAGCTGTCCACGCTTGATTATTATTTGGAGCCGAATAAATAAAATGTTAAATTGTCCGGATCTTGAGGCTCCTCTAACGCCTCGTTTCGAAAAGTATTTCTTTTTATGAAAGCACTAATAAGACTATCACTGAGCATCTGCACGTTGAGCTTTCTCGCTGGATGTGGTGAGAGTGTGAATCACGAGCAAATCCGTGAAAAAGGCTTCATTTATTGCGGCCAAGGTAATCCTAGTACCTTCAATCCACAGCTAGTTGATAGTGGCATTACCGCAGAATCGCTGAGTCCTCAAATCTTCGATACACTGCTCACTCTTGATCCGATGACGTACCGACCAAAACAGAACTTAGCGACAAGTTGGTCTGTTGATAAATCAGGTACAGAATACACGTTCAAACTGCGCCCAAATGTTGCGTTCCAAACCACAGACTGGTTCACCCCAACTCGTAGCATGAATGCACAAGATGTGGTGTTTAGCTTTGAACGTGTCATTGATAGTTCAAACCCATTTCATTATGTGGGTGGCGGCCTATACCCATGGTTTGCCGGAATCGACTTCAAAAACCTGATTGTCGATATCACCGCAGTTGATGACCTAACGGTGAAATTCCAATTAAGTCGCCCAGACAATTCGTTTCTCAATAACATCGCCACCAGCTATGCAGTCATTCACTCTAAGGAGTATGCCAATCAGCTCATTGCAGCGGATGAGAAAAATCGAATCGATTCCAATCCAGTCGGCACTGGCCCTTTCTACTTAGATGAATACCAAATCAACGACCTAGTGCGCTTGAAAAAGAACAAGCACTACTGGAAAGGTGAAGTACAAATGGACCAAGTTGTGTTCGATACTTCGCAACGTGGAACAGGCACACTTGCCAAGCTTCTGCGTAGTGAGTGTGACGTGCTCAACTCACCAATTTCTAGCCAAATCCCTATTATTCAGGCTCATGAAGAGTTGAAGATTTCTGCTACTCCGGCGGTTAATGTCTCTTTCATCGCACTGAATACTGAGCACCCTGCACTGCGTGACTCTCGAGTTCGTAAAGCGCTCAACTTAGCCATCAATCGTCAGAACATTCTTGATTCTGTGTATTACGGTACAGGAACCAAAGCCTACACCTTGCTTCCTCCGACTTCTTGGGCTCACCAAAAAGACAGCGTTCAAGTTCGCTACGACCGAAACTATGCGGTTGCGCTTCTCAAAGAAGCTGGCGTTGAACCTGGGTTAGAGCTTTCAATGTGGGTACCACTAGAGCCACGCGCATACAATCCAAGTCCAAGAAAAACGGCAGAACTTATCCAAGCAAACTTAGCCGATATTGGTATTGAATTGAAACTCTATACCGACGACCGATTTGACCGCACACAGTTGTCCTCTATTTCCTCAACAGACTTGTTGCTTACAGGCTGGATAGGCAATACCGGTGACCCGGACAACTTCTTACGTCCGCTGCTCTCATGCAGCTCTGAGCGTGCAGGGTTAAACGTCTCGATGTGGTGTAATTCAGACTTTGATTTCCTTCTCGACTTAGCATTAGAGATAAATCAACAAAGGCACCGTGTGAACTTGTACCGACAAGCCCAAAATATTCTTAATGAAGAAGTTCCTGTGATTCCTCTGGCTCATGGCGTGCAATTTCGCGTGCACGATCGTTCGCTAACAGGCTTTAAAGCAAGTCCTTTCAATGCCCAACCTTTTGATCAAGTCAGAAGAGAGGTGCAGTAATGTTTTGGTATACATTAAGACGTGTAAACTTATTCGTTATTACGCTAGGGATTCTAACCTTAGTGGGTTTTTCTCTGCTTCGATTAGACCAAACCTCCCCATGGGCAATTCAAGATTTCTGGCCTGGATGGATTAGCTATATCACTGAATTATCGACGCTAAACTTTGGCCTAAGCAAACACGGTGTGCCTATCATCGATGAGTTGGTCCTGGTGTTCCCTGCAACGCTAGAACTGTGCTTCTTTGCCTTTGTGTTGGCACTCATCATCGGTATCCCTTTCGGCACCATTGCTGGTATGAGACAGGGTAAGTTTGTTGATACCACCATATCGTTTACCTCTATGGCTGGTTACTCTGCACCTATCTTTTGGGTCGCATTGCTGATGATCATGGTGTTTTCACTGCACTTTGAAATGTTCCCAGTTGGTGGCCGATACGACCTACTTTACGAGATTGAACACGTGACTGGATTCGCGATGATTGACGCCTTTTTTGCCGAAGGTCGCTACCGCGCGCACGCACTACAAAGTGTTATCGAGCATATGGCGTTGCCTTGTCTTGTTTTAGCACTGGCGCCAACGACTCAGGTCATCCGATTGATGAGAGCGTCAGTGGCTGAAGTAATGACACAAAACTACATCCGCGCTGCGCGAATTAAAGGTCTTTCCACCAGAGAGATCATCACGCAGCACGTGCTAAGAAACGCGATACCTCCGATTATTCCTAAGGTCGGTGTTCAGCTATCGAGTATGTTAACGCTTGCTATTGTTACCGAGTCTATCTTTAACTGGCCGGGCATTGGTCGTTGGTTGTTGGATGCCTTATCGAATCAAGATTACGTTTCAATTCAAGCAGGCGTAATTGTGGTAGCAACCTTGGTTTTGACCGCCAACATTCTGTCCGATCTACTGGGCGCGATGATCAATCCACTGGTAAGGAAGGAATGGTATGCTAACAAATAACGTCTACCAAGAAGAACAGATTCCAACCCAGTTCGAACGTTTCTGGCGCAGCTTCCGCAGCAATAATCTAGCTATGTTTGGCTTGTGGTGTTTGGTGCTTATCATTCTGGTCACCGTCACTTCACCTTGGTTAGCCCCGCATGATGCACAAGAACAAACCGGTCACCTATTAACGCCGCCCTCTTGGGATCCTGCGGGAACGGTAGAATACTTTCTAGGTACGGATGACTTAGGCAGAGATATTCTCTCTCGCCTAATAATTGGCTCTCAGTTAACGTTCGGCGCCGCGGTGGTGATTACCTTTATCGCAGCCGTCATTGGTTGTCTGATTGGCGTACTTGCTGGTATGACGCGCGGTTTACTATCAAGCACGCTAAACCACCTGCTTGATACTGTTATGTCGATTCCATCTCTTCTACTGGCGATTATCTTCGTGGCATTCCTTGGCTTTGGCGAGTTTAATATCTTGCTCGCCTTGTGCTTGGCACTGATCCCGCGCTTTATACGCTCGGTGTACATTGCCGTGCATGCTGAAGTAGAAAAAGACTATATTCTGGCTTCTCGCCTTGATGGTGCGAACGATTTTTACCTGCTATGGAATTCAATCCTTCCGAACATTCTTACCGTAATCGCACTTGAAGTTACGCTGGCACTGTCAGTCGCAATTCTTGATATCACGGCTTTAGGTTTCCTAGGGCTTGGCGCTCAAGCACCAAGTACCGAATGGGGCTCAATCTTGGGTGACTCTGTAGAGCTGATTTACCTCGCACCATGGACAGTAACCCTACCCGGTTTAGCCATTATGTTTACAGTGATCGTGATTAACCTCGTCGGTGAAGGTGTTCGCCAAGCGCTAAATGCAGGAATCGAATAATGCCTTTACTTGATATTCGACATCTAACCATCGAGATTGAGACCCCTCAAGGGATGGTTAAAGCCGTTGATAGAATGAGTCTTACCCTCAATGAAGGGGAAATTCGCGGCTTAGTAGGTGAATCAGGCTCAGGTAAGAGTTTGGTTGCAAAAGCGATCGTCGGAGTATGTAAAGAAAACTGGAAGGTTTCTGCAGACCGAATGCGCTTAGGTAATATCGACCTACTGCAACTGACGCCGAAAGAAAGACGCCGAGTGATCGCCCGCGATATCGCAATGATCTTCCAAGAGCCATCAACGTGTCTTGACCCTTCTGAAAAAGTAGGTAACCAGCTCGTTGAAGCGATCCCTTCCCATTCGTTTGAAGGTCGTTGGTGGCAACGATTTAAGTGGCGTAAGAAGCAAGCGATCGCATTACTACACAAAGTCGGCATCAAAGACCACTCTCGCCTAATGGACAGTTACTCTTATGAGCTGACAGATGGTGAGTGTCAAAAAGTCATGATCGCAATGGCGATCGCTGCCAAGCCAAAAGTCTTGATTGCTGACGAGCCAACCAACGATTTAGACCCAATTACACAGTCTCAAATATTGCGTCTTTTGAGTCGTATGAACCAGATCAATAACACCACCATCGTGTTGATCGGCCATGACTTAACCACCATTACCCAATGGGCGACTCGCATTACCGTGATGTACTGTGGTCAATCGGTAGAATCCGCTGATACACCGAAGCTGTTGGATGCACCAAAGCACCCGTACACCGTTGCTTTGTTAAAAGCGATGCCAGACTTTAACGACTGGATTCCCCACAAGGAGAAGCTCCAGTCTTTGCCGGGGTCAATTCCACCGCTGCAACATCTTCCTATTGGTTGTCGATTAGGGCCTCGCTGCCCATACGCACAAAGGCAGTGTGTCGAGATCCCACATACGAAACGTATCAAGAACCATAAGTTCAACTGTCACTTCCCTCTGAATATGGAGAAGAAAAAGAAATCATGAGTGCATTATTAGAAGTCAGTGATTTGTCTAAAGACTTTACGACTCGCTCTGGTCTTTTCCGTAAAAAGATTCATCAGGCGGTGAAGCCAGTTAGCTTTTCTCTTGAAGCAGGCCAGACAATTGGTTTTATCGGCCAGAATGGTTCTGGCAAATCAACATTAGCCAGAATGCTCGCAGGCATGGTGGAGCCAACCGCAGGCGAGATCCGCGTGAATGGCGAAAAGCTAGAGCACAAAGACTACTCGACTCGTTGTAAGCTGATTCGAATGATCTTCCAAGATCCGAATACGTCACTTAACCCGCGCATTCAGATCGGTCGAATTCTTGAAGGTCCATTAAAGCGAAACACCAACATGCCTCCAGAAGCTCGTATGCGTCGTGTGAAAGACACACTACTGCGCGTAGGCCTTCTACCGGAACATGCGTATTTCTACCCTCAGATGCTTGCTGCAGGCCAGAAACAAAGGGTTTGTTTGGCTCGTGCCTTAATACTTCAGCCATCCATCATTGTTGCTGATGAAGCTTTAAATGGTTTGGACATGGCAATGCGCTCGCAAATCATCAATCTGTTCTTAGAGTTACAAGAAGAGATGGGCGTATCGTTCGTTTATGTATCTCAACACCTCGGTATTGTTAAGCACATTACCGACAAGATTATTGTCATGCATGAAGGCAATGTGGTTGAGAGTGGGGAAACAGATCAAGTGCTAACCAATCCAACTCACCAAATCACCCAAAGATTGGTTGAGAGCCATTTCTCCAAAGCGCCGAACCACTAACCTGGAATCACGCTACATTTAGCAGAGGGGAAAAGTATGTATCGAACAGCTTCAATGCTTCCCCTCTTGTTGGTACTGTTGTCCTTTAACGCGACAAGCACACCGCTCACATGGCTAGATAGAAGCTTCGTCGAAACTGCCTTTTATAACGTCGCGCTTCAACACGAATACTCCCAAGGCAACAAACCGCTCGCCAAGTGGAAACAACCGATCAAGATTTGGATCGATCATCGAGTGGGCGATGAGGAACTGCATCAAGAGATCACAGAGCTTCATATCAAACACTTATCTGAAGTCACCCAACATCCAATAACAATCGTCAGTAAAGAGTCCGAAGCGAACGTTAAATGGATATACACAAGGCAGAGCCAGTGGGTATCTGAGGCGAAATCGGTGCTCAAGCTCAAATCAACTCAACATTTAAATAGCGCCATCTGCACGGCGGGCTATAGAACCAATTCTAAAGGCGAGATTGTATACGCTGGGATTGTAATCCCGGTTGATCAGGCAAGATCGCGAGGTAAGCTGGTCGCCTGTATCGTGGAAGAGATCACACAAGTTCTAGGCCTGCCGAATGATTCAGATAAAGCCTACCCTTCTATTTTCAACGACCACACGCCAGAAGACTTATTATCGCCGTTAGACGTAGTGCTACTGCAATTGCTGTATGAACCAGAATTGAAAGCTGGAATGACAAAATCTGAAGTAAAACCTATCGTTCGAAAGATACTCAAGAGATACAGCAAAACAGGTGTGCTTCAGCAAGCTTCTAAAGCCGCACAGCAAGCGCCTTTGTATCAGTTGATTGGGTATTGACGAATATACGTTGGAAGTAACTTAGATGGGATAATTGAATGATAGCGCTGCCTAAGAAAGGCAACGCTGACTTACGATGTTACTGTATTATGAAAGAACTAGCGCTTAGCTGCCTGCTTTTTCAATTCGAAGTCGAACTCATCCGGGAACAAGATAACGCCTTCTTCTTGCTCGTTCGGGAATACTACAACAGCAAGTTCGTCGTCTTCTAGACCGTTCGTCCAGCGACTGTGCCATTTGTTCAACGAAATAGACTCAGCTTTACACTCAGACCAATCACCCGTTGCCCATGATTCTGCGAACTCTTGGTTTGGCCATACTGGAACACAATCTTCATCTTCTGTGTTCAGCATTACACAACCGTGTTCATCGGTTAAGATCCATACTTCACGGTTTGCTACGATTTCTTTCACACAGTATTTCAGGCGTTGCTCGCCCGTATACTTGTTGATTTCAGCGATTTTTTTATCGTCTAGCTGTGTAGTCATCTTAATTTCCTACTTTAGTCAGTAACTTTGCTCTTAAAGCTATTTTATGCCGAGTGTTGTTAACTTCAAACATTATCGATGAAGAAGAAAGTCTACTTCAAAGAAAAACGCCTGCTAAATAAGCAGGCGTTTAATATTAAGCGACTTGATTAAACAAGCTCACCTTGTAGCCAAGGCCAGCCTTGCTTCTTACGGCTTAGTGTATTTTCCATCATTAATACGCCGCCTTTCTCGTGCTTAACCAATTTCTCAGCCCACTCACCTTTGTATAGAAGACGAGTTTGAGCAGTAGTGATATCTGTTAGCATTACCGCAGCGAACGCTAGACCGTCTTTCTCACAACGCTCTTCAAGATCAGCTTCTAGCGCTTCGATCATGCCGTCTACTTGCTCAAGAGTCGCAAGTTCAACTTGACCAACAACAACATCACGACCGTTGAATGGGTAGCCTTTAAGGTCTTTTTCTACTAGCTGTGCAGCAGATAGGCCTTCGATGTTTGTTTTTGCGATTAGAAGCGCTTTGATGAATGCATCAACGTCAGTTACGCCAGCAATTTCAGCAAGCTCAGCAACCGCGTCTTTGTCTTTTTGAGTACATGTTGGAGAAGCGAAACCAACTGTGTCTGAAAGAATTGCAGACATCATTAGTTTAGCGATTTGTTGAGAGATTGCGTGACCTTCAATCTTGAACATGTTGAAAAGTACAGTGTTTGTACAACCAACAGGCCAGATCCAAGCTTCCATTGGGTTTACTGTCATCACGTCGCCTAGACGGTGGTGATCAACAATACCTACGATCTCTGCATCAGCAACATCATCTGGTGCTTGTGCTAGATCTGAGTAGTCTACTAGCCAGATTTTCTCACCAGCAACAGAAGTACGAAGCTCTGGCTTTTCAGCACCAGCGACTTCTAGAATGTGTTGAGTTTCGCGGTTGATCTCGCCTTGGCGAATTGGTGTCGCTTCCTCGCCACGAGCCTTAAGAAGCTCAGTTGCAACTAACGCACTACAAATACTGTCACTATCAGGGTTTTTGTGACCAACAACTAAAATCATGTTTCTTCCTATTACACTAACAATTATGACTCTACCTTTAGAGCCTCTCTTTATTAGCCATACTTTACCTCATTTTTTTAGATTGGTCATGTTTCGTGGGTTTAGCCAATAGTAACAATAGATAAAAAAACAACAAATGCAATTGATAATTATTATCATTCGTATATATTTATCTTAAGCCACTAATTTTGAGTAACACCTATGGATCGACTAATCTCTTTTTTGCCAAGCAGTAGTGCTGCGAAAACAACTCAGTTTTCACTGTCATTTAAGCGCCTGCTTTTGCCTGTCTCACTTGCAGCTTTGGTTGCAGCCCCAGCTACACGAGAGCTGACGGTGACTACTTTGTCAGACGCGTTTTGGGCAGTGTCTTGTTATGTTGCTTTAACCTTGGCTATTTACCACTGGTTAAGTCTGTACATAAACAAAGATAACGTCTTCAATAAGCTCGTCCATCAATCTCGTTCAAACCAAGTGGTATTCGCGGCTCTCATGGGCGCGTTGCCCGGCTGTGGCGGTGCGATAGTGGTAACCACACAATTTATCTCGGGAAAACTCGGATTTGGTGCGGTAGTTGCGGTGCTCGTCTCAACCATGGGTGACGCGGCGTTCCTGCTCATAGCGAGCGAGCCTAAGACAGGTTTAACCATGATGGCGATGGGCGTGATTGTGGGTACTGCGTCAGGCCGAATCATTAACTTGTTTCACGCAGACGACTTCTTACGCCCAAAAAAAGCAGAGAAAAATGAAGTGGTGAGCAGCTGTGCTTCTCAATCTCAAGACAAAGAATCGGTCTCTAAAAAAGCGATAAACCTGCAAGGTTACCTGTGGTCTGTACTGATTATTCCGGGTGCTGCCGTTGCCCTACTTGGCTCTTTTCAAGTCGATGTGAACGAGCTGCTCGCTTTGCCTGAAATGTCGATGGAATGGGCGGGGACAGTTTTGCTGATCAGCTCGATGTTTCTATGGGGCCTCACTCGGGAAATTGAGGATTACAAATCAGCCGTGAGTGAGGACGAAAAGTGTATAGGCTCTCACCCATTGCAAAAGACCGCTCAAGATACAAACTTTGTCACCGCTTGGGTGGTGGTTGCCTTTCTTTTCTTTGAATTTGGCTCTGTGATAGCAAATGTTGATTTTGCGACGCTATTCTCAAGCTGGGGCATCATGCTCCCCCTGGCTGGCGTGTTGATGGGTTTGCTACCGGGCTGTGGACCGCAATTATTGGTCACTAGCTTATACCTTTCAGGCGCCCTGCCACTTTCGGCTCAGGTAGGTAACGCAATTTCAAATGATGGTGACGCGCTATTCCCTGCGATTGCGATGGCTCCCAAAGCGGCACTGGTCGCGACCTTATACTCTAGTGTGCCCGCACTAATCTGTGCTTATAGCTACTGGTTTATATTTGAGATCTAACTTGAGTAGAGTTAACTCCATAGGCTTCTGTAAGGTCGGTACTTTGTATCGGCCTTTTTGTTTCCGCCTGCTTAAGTCTTTCCACAGGTTCTTTTTACATTCCCTTCCTGCTTCACTGCTTCTACCACCTCTCTCAAACAGCGCGTTACAGCCTGTCTCAAAAACGCCCTCTATTAGCCCTGTATAATGCTTATTTAGAAACACCAACACTGATATCAAAAATACAAAAAGCCCCTGTAAGAGTGCTTACAGGGGCTTTAATTCAAGCTTTAATCTTGGTTCTTAAGACAAGACTTAAGAAACTTCGATTGGACCACCGAATGAAGTTACTGGAGGCAGTTTGCCTTGGAACTTCTCGAAATCAACCAAACATGTGTTTGCTGACGTTGCTTGAGCAAGTTCAGACGTACCGATATCTTGAGTCAGTGTGTTTGGATCGCCGTATGTATCTAGCGCGCCCACTTTCTCGTTGATCGGACCGTACCAAGCACCTTCTTCGATACGAACAACACCAGGAGCGTAGCTATCCATTAGAACAGCACCTGCTAGTAGTTGACCACGGTCGTTAAACACACGTACTACATCGCCATCTTTGATGCCTTTCTTCTTAGCATCTACTGGGTTGATGTAGATTGGCTCACGGCCTTGTACCGCGTAAGTCGCACGCCACTCTTCAGATTCACACATCTGAGAGTGAAGACGCTTGTCTGGGTGACAAGATTGTAGCCAGTACGGGTGCTTGTCAGAGCCTGGACCACCGTGTGAACGTTCAGATTTCTCGAACCACATTGGGTGTTCTTGACAGTGCTCGTAACCCATGTTGCCAACAGTACGGCTTGTGATTTCGATGAAACCAGAAGGCGTGCCTAGTGCGTTGATCTCTGGATCTTCACGGAATGAAGCGTGACGAGTCCATGGCTTACCTTTGCCGAAGTCTAGGAAACCTTTCTCCCAGAACTCATCAAACTCAGGCATTTCGAAGCTACCTTCGTTTGATGCGCGACATTCGTCGTACAGAGATTTAACCCACTGCATTTCGTCCATACCACGCGTGTAATCGTCGTAACGACCCCAACGCTTAGTTAGGCTAGACATGATCTCGAAGTCAGTCTTAGACTGGAACAGAGGATCCACTAGCTTGTGCATTGCGATCAAACCACGGCCAGAGTACGCGCCGTAACCATCGATATCGTTACGTTCCCACTGAGTACAAGCTGGAAGCACGATATCAGAGTGACGACAAGTTGCAGTCCAAGCGAAATCAACAGCCACTACAGTTTGTAGGCTCTTGAATGCTTTACGCATCTTGTTGCGATCTTGGTGGTGGTGCCACGGGTTGTTACCACTGAATACCATCATCTTGATGTCAGGCAGTGTCACTGTTGCGCCGTTTGCTTTGATCTTCTTACCTGGCTCTAACAGGCTATCTACCCAACGAGCAACAGGGATTACGCGGCTGTAACCGTTGTAATCAGTGTTAGTGTGCTTAGGCGATTGACCTTTGTCGATGTTCAGCGGGAATGAACCCGGAGCAGCGAAGCCAGTTGAAGATACACCGATACCAGAGTAGTGGTGACCGTAAGAGATACCACCGCCCGGAAGACCAATTTGGCCAACCATTGCTGCGATAACTGCACACATCCAGTAAGGCTGTTCACCGTGCTCTTGACGTTGGATACTCCAACCAACAAGAATCTGTGTACGACCGTTAACCAGCATCTTAGCGAAGTCACGAATAGAGTCCGCGCTTGCGCCACAGATAGCAGAAGCCCATTCTGGCGTCTTCTCAACTCTGTCTTTCGTTTCACCTTGAACGTACTTGATGAAATCTTCAAAACCTAGACAGTAAGTTTCGATGAACTTCTTGTCGTATAGGCCTTCGTTGTAAAGAACGTGAGCAACACCAAGCATGAACGCCACATCAGTTTGTGGGTTGATGTACATTTGCTCGTTTTCTAGGTAACGACCTGTTTTGTTTTTAACAGGGTCAACAGAAACAACGTTGATCTCTTTCTTAGCAACTTTTTCTTTCAGCTGTTCTAGGTATGCGAACGACTCGTGAGTCTCACATGTCCAACCTACTTGAAGGTTTTTAACTGGATCGTTACCCCAAAGAACAATGTTGTCACTGTTTTCTAGGATAAGTTCCCAAGATGTACCTTGTGCGTAAACTTCAGTAGAACCTAGCACGTAAGGCATGATCGTTTGACCAGCACCTGTTGAGTAGTCACCGATTTTCTTCACAGAGTAACCGTGAAGTGCCATTGCACGTTGCATGTGGTTAGTACAGCTATGGAACTGACCTGTTTGTCTCCAACCAGTTTGACCTGTGTGAAGCGCCCATGGACCGTAATCTTTCTGTACGCGCTCTAGCTCGCGGTAAACAAGGTCTAGTGCCTCATCCCAAGTCACACGAATAAAGCGGTTGTTACCACGCGTGTCTGCGCTGTACTTATGCTTCTTCAACCAATCTAGGCGAACCATTGGGTAACGCACACGTGATGGGCTGTAGATAATACCTTTAATACCTTTCAGCATCTCTGTTGGGTGCTGATCGATTTCTAGAGGTTTAATTTCTTGTACTTTACCCGCGTAAACGCGAGCTCGGAATGCACCCCAGTGAGAACCAGAGACTTTCCACGCGCCGTCTGTTTCTGCAGCAGACGCTGATGCCGACGCCAATAAGCTTGGACCGATAACCGATGCCGCACTTGTAGTAGCGACACCTTTCAGAAAACTTCTTCTTGTAATTGCCATTGTGTTACTCCAATTGACGTCTTATTAGTGATGGCCTTCAGAAAAATCTGATGAGTGCTTCTGTAGATACTTAAGAACCAGTGCTTCTGTATCTGTATCGAAGTTAACGAATGCAATCATACCATCTAGCATGCCTACCCAACCGTTAGCGCTGAAGTGAGCTTCATCTGGCTGTGAGTGACACGTTGAACAGTTAGATTGGTACGCTTGACCCGCTGCGTTCCAGATTGGATCGAAGTTATCAACCATAGACTCTTTCTTCATCCAAAGTGCTAGGTTAACTTCTTCCCATGGAAGGCCAGTAAGCTCATCTTCTTTCTTCTCACCAACAGTGATAACGTCACTTTGAGATACTTCTTTCGTCAAGATTGCAGTTGAGATGTTCATACCGAAGTCTTCTTGGATTACACGTCCGAAGCCTTTCGCTTTACGCCAACCGTCGATTTGAATCTTGATCATGTCGCCTTTTTCGTCGATAACCGCAACTTTACTTGCAGGGCTTAATAGACCCGCTTCAACTTCAGCTGTTTCATCTGTGTACATTGGTAGGTGACGAATAGAGATCACGTCTGAACCATTTGCGTAAGATGTGCTGCTTGCTACGTTTTCTAGCTCGCCAACAATACCGCTCGCTGATGCCATATCTAATGGAAGGTTGTGAGCAATACCTTTGTGACAGTCAACACAGCTTTGATCACGCTCTGCCGCGTTCTTCATCTGGATACGCGCTGTTGGGCGCATGTTTTCGAAATCCATTGAATCGTAGTTGTGGCAGTTTTTACACTCTAGAGATTTGTTCGAAGAGAAGCGATCCCATTCGTGTTTAGCCAGTTCGATACGACGAGCTTCGAATTTCTCAGGCGTATCTAGGTCACCAAATACTTGAGCGAATACTTCTTTAGAAGCTTGCATCTTACGAGCGATTTTTGCTGTCCATTCATGTGGAACGTGACAGTCAGGACAAGTAGCACGTACACCAGAAGTGTTTTTCCAGTGAACCGTTTCTTGTAGTTCTACGTATACGTTGTCACGCATGGTGTGACAGCTTACACAGAATTCTTCTGTATTTGTGTGCTCTAGAGCTGTGTTAAAACCGCCCCAGAAAATAACACCGGCGATAAAGCCACCCATAGTTAGTACACCAAGACTGATGTGTACTGCTGGGCGAGTCATTGTGCGCCATAATTTAACTAAAAATGATTTCATGTTTAGCTCTCTTAAATATTGATTTTAAAAAATGTTGTTACTAGAGGGCATTACATGCCGCCGTGAGCACCAGGAGGTCCGAATACAAACACTTGCAGTGCCCAAACTAGGAAGCCGTAACCGCCTACAAAAGCCACACTTAATATTGGGAAGAGAACCACCGCGATGAAGAGGAAAGACTTCCACTCCAGCGAATGTTTTTCGCTAGTTTCAATTTTATTAACATCACTCATACATTTTGCCTATTTTGTATTTAGTAATTTCGAGTAACCCATTCTATGGGGCTAAAGTTCTTAAGTATCTAACGACAAATTTTAGACCATACTCAAAGTAGGGTTCAATCAAATCTCCCGTTATAACCCTTGCTAATCAATACTTTTTTGAGCTCATCCAAAGTTGTTTTTAGTTAAACAAAGTTATTAAAAAGTATTAACAAATGTGAAGAATTAAGTATATTTCACAAATGTTAAATTCCAACACCTGCGTAACTGTATTGTAACCAATTTTAACGTTTTACCTACTAAGTAGTAGCCAAAAATGCCTCAAACAACCAATATTTTGTGGTTTGATTGTTAAATTATTGAGTATCTTTTGAAGCAACGGCTGAGAAGCTGAAATGCATCATTTGGCACTTTCATATATGATGGGGACCTACTTAAAAGGAAACATTATGCAAGACGTTATTGATATATCTTGGTGGCAGTTATTGTTCTTCAGCTCACTTCTCTTGCTACCCATTACCATCAACCACAAGTTAAAACTCGGCCTTGGCAAAGAAGCTTCTATCAGCATAATTCGTATGGTTATTCAGCTATTTCTGGTGGGACTTTACCTAGAATACTTGTTCACTTTGAATAGTTTGTGGGTCAATTTGCTGTGGTTATTTGCGATGATTATCGTCGGTGCAAGCTCGATTGTTGAAAAATCTAGACTGCCAAGAAACCTACTTTTGGCTCCTGTCGCCGTTAGCCTTGCGGTAACTTGTGTACCTATTGTCTTGTTCATCTGCTTTTTCATCATTAAACCGACACCGGTTTTTAACGCGCAGTACCTTATCCCGATCGCAGGGATGTTATTGGGTAATAGCTTAAGCAGTAATATAGTGGCATTGCAGAACCTGTTTGGTGCCTTTGAAACACAGAAATCAGAATATGAAGCCGCAATCGCGTTAGGCGCGTCTCCTACTTATGCTGCTGCGCCTTTTGTACGTAATGCGATACAGAAAGCGATGTCCCCTATCATGGCCTCTATGGCAACCACAGGCCTAGTAACGCTGCCGGGAATGATGACGGGACAAATCTTAGGTGGTGCTTCGCCGATGATCGCGATTAAGTATCAACTGATGATCATGCTGGCAATTTTCGTGATGATGAGCTGCTCTTTAGCACTTGCACTTCACCTCTCATTGAAGACATCTTTAACCAAAGAAGGGCGAGTTCTCGCTCAAATACAGCCTTCGAAATAACCTCCCTACTCCACTTAGATCTGGTTACTCACTGAATTTGAGACAGGTTATCCACAGAAACTGTGGATAACCAAATCAATATAGATCCTTTTTTGTCCATTTCGACCCAAGGAAAGATCATCGCCTTCGATCTTTGGGTGATTTCAAAGACATATACACACATGGTAATCAGCGCTGTTGAATTTTCAGATGATCATTAGAGATGATGAAGAAGTAGGTTTTCCACAAATAAAAAACGGCCTGCAATGCAGGCCGTCTTGTAAATGTCATAAGTCAGTTCAGTGTTTCCACTCTGAGCTTTAACTAATCTTGTCACTGAGCTAGTCACACAAGCTTTGTTGATCCGCCATCTTTATTAATCGCGTAAATAAATCAACCAATACCACATGCCAACAAAGATACCGCCGCCGATGATGTTACCGATAGTAACGGGCAGCAAGTTGTTCATCAGAAAGTCCATCATGTTTAGGTCAACATAGTCTGCTGGATTAGCCCCTGTCATTGTCCAGAATTCAGTTGGAGCAAATGTTTTGATACCGATAGCTAAAGGAACTTGGAACATATTCGCAATACAGTGCTCAAAGCCCGATGATACAAACATCGCGACAGGTAAAATCAGTACTGCAATTTTGTCAGTCAGTGTTCGTCCACTAAACGTCATCCATACCGCGATACAAACCAATACGTTACACATGATGCCGAGCGCGATAGCTTGGATAAAATCATGGTGCATCTTATGTTGAGAGATCGCCATTGCATTCAAACCCACTTGGCCTTGGTCGAACATGTACTGTTTGGTCAGTAACATACAAGCCACCAGCAGCAATGCGCCAATCAAGTTACCTATATAAACCGTAGCCCAGTTCTTAACGAGCGTGCGCCAAGTAATCTTGCCACTTGCACGAGCAACCAGAGTCAGCACCGAACTGGTAAATAGCTCACCACCGGTAACAACAACGAGAATTAAGCCCAAGCTAAATGCAAGACCACCTAATAAGCGAGTAATACCCCACGGCAAATCACCAGCACCAGTCGTTACGATGGTGTAAAACACAAACGCAATACCGATATGTATGCCAGCGGAAATCGCTAGGAGAAAAGATTTGATTGGATCTTTGGTTGCTTTACCTACGCCAATATCTGCAGCGCGCTCAGCCATTTGTGGCGGTAATAATGAGTCAAATTGGTTTAGATTCATGATGATTTACATTTTGAAACATGTCGTCGGGAGCGCGATAATCCTCTCTTTCATTTCTGAATTCAAGAGCTATTTTAGGCACAAAATAGCTCTCACAGCCTTGTTGAAAGCAAATAGTCCGAGTTATTCCAAATTCATACGACTTTAGTAGTAAAAAGAAAACTCTGCTGAATGATTAGTTATCAGCATAGAAAATAACACACCTATAAATATCAACAAGTTACGTTAAAACCAAAAGAATAACGTACACTAAAATGGCTCACAGAGCGCTTTTATTTCTAGATTTTGACATAGATCAACAGAACGTAAAAAAGCGCCCTAAGGCGCTTTTAACTCAATCACAAATAAAGAAATTAGTGATGCTAAACCGAAGGTTCAATCACTTCTTCTGATGATTGTTCTAGGGTTGAATCCTCTAGAGTAGATTCAACAGCCGGGGACATCACACCAGAGTCACTTTCGTTGGCCACTTTGCCACCTAAGCTTTTCAAACTATCCACTAACTCTTCTAAGCTTTTAATGTGAGCATCACTCTTGGTAATCTGCTCACCGAGCAACTCACTGTGCTTGGTTGCTTCAGACAGTTGCTGCGCTTGCTTCTGGTTTTCAGACTCCAGCTTAGCCAATTGCTCAGTCAAAGTTTCAATCTCTGACTTTAAAAGCCCTGTCATATCAGAGCTTTTTAACGCCTTAACACTCGCTACTATCTTCTGTGATTGCTGACGTAAACCAACATCACGGTAATCTTCATCATTAACGATTTGTGAAATGCTCAGTAGCTGGTTCTCGGCATTCAAAACCGACTGTTCGAACTGGTCGCCTTTTACGCTCGCCAGCACTTTGACTTCATGAGCGACACTGCGCACGTGGTTCAATTCAAACTCTGCAGCGTGAACCGCGTCTTCAATGATCGACTTTTCACGAGGGCTAGCTTTCACTTGGCTTTCGGCCAACGCAATTTGAGATGCTGCCTTAGCAAAGGTAAGCGGAGCAACGTCATCAAAATCTTCATCTTCCAAGAACTCTAATTCGTTCTTCAAAGGTTCGATGTATTTCTTATGCGCCACTTTAACTTCTAATAAGCGAGCATTGTTAAGAAATTCCACCTGCGCTTCTTGAGCGTCTTCAAGCTCATCGACCAGCACATACTCGAACAACTCGCTGTATTCTGAATACAAGCGTTTGTAGCTCGAGGTAAACATGGTATCTGCGCCAAGAAACTTCAGGTAATCCATTTGGACAATCGAATCAGCGAGTACTCGGTCAGCCTTCTTCTTTAACACTAAGATTGAGTCATAGTTTGATTTGATCAAAGCGATTTTTTCATCGAAGGCTTCAGCGTAAGTTAGGCTCGAAAAAATGGAGTAACTCTTGGTTATCCGAGTTTCGTCTTTCAGTAAGTCCGCATAAATGCTTTCAGCATCATCCCATGCGTCTAATAGTTCATTGTAATTCTCTGGTGCATAGAGAGACAATTGAGCATGGTCTTCAAGCTTAACTTCCCATTCGGAGTAAACGCTTTGGACAGACTGAAATGAACGGACCTCTATTGTCGATTCATTATTGTTGTTTGTGGTTTGGTTCGCGTCTGTCTGCTCTGAGGGTGTGCTTTGACAACCTGAGATAGCAAATAGCATACTGATCATTAATGCTACTTTGTTCGCTCTCACTTATGCATATCCTTTTAATACAATATTCGCTCAATGCAAATTATTTCTAGTCACAATATATTACAACCACTTAGCAATAAACATCACTGATGATTTAAGTGGGTGTAAATCACCCAATATAACCAAAATAAACTCATCACTCGATGATTAATCAATCAATTTGGTATCACTTATCAATTCTCTTTATTTGCTATTGCCTGAGCCGAGAATGCGCACTAAGGTGAAGGTAGAGAACGTTATGAATATATAGGTTAATTATGAAGTACAACGCTGAACATATTGCTGATTTAAACCTCCTTCTTCAATTTGATGTAAGTAGTGCAGCTACTGGAATTAAAGTTCATCAAGAGGCTGCTCAAGAAACTCAAGACGCTGTTAAGCGCCTATTCGAAAAAAACCTTTGTACTCAGCCAGACGGCGGTTACCTAACAGATGAAGGTATCGAGATGGCAGAGCGCGCAGACAAGCTTCTTCGCGTACTAAACTAAAGCTCCATTGTTCTAGTAAAAACTCCACTTGCTTCGGCCGTGGAGTTTTTTCATTTTTGGGCAAAGCTTTGTTAGGCTTATTGTAAATTCGTCATTTGCAGTTGTGAGGAACACATGGCTTCTATATTTATTGTCGGTGCAGGATGGGTAGGTGCACCTTTATCTGAACATTTAGAAAAACATGGTAACCGAGTAGTGGTCACGAAAACGACCCAAGCGGGAGCAGATGCCATTGGTAGCGAACAAATTCCATGTGAAGTGTTTAGCTTTGATTCATCCGATCCACAACAGACTATCGGGCGACTCTATTCATTGTTACTCGAAAACAACACTGAAATTGTGATTGGCAGCTTCCCTCCTGGCTTTAGAAAAGGAGCAGGACAAGAGTATGCCGACTACTGGCAGCAACTCACCAATGCATGCCAAAAGGCCAACATTAAAAAGCTCATTATGGTTAGTTCAACTACGGTATACCCAACTAAGCCGGGTGTGCTGAACGAGCTGGATGCATCACTCCCCCTTTCGACCTCAGATAACGAGCACGCGTCTTTATTTTCCGATAACGCACGAATCATGCTGCAAGCTGAACAGTCAGTGATTGATTCCGGTATCGACTACACCATTCTTCGCTTTAGTGGCTTAATCGGCCCAAGCCGTCACCCATCACGCTTCGCAAGCAAGTTAAAACAAGTCAGCACTCAAGCTCCAGCCAACATGCTGCACCTTGATGATGCAATTGGTGCTGTCGATTTCGCTATCAGTCAACTGCACAATGAAATAGTTAACGTGACCACACCAAATACAGTCAGTAAGGCGGAGTTTTATGCCGCGGCACTGAAAAGCGCCAACAGCAGTGAGCCTCTGCCCGCTGTTGTTGATACCCCAGACAAGTTAATCTCTTCGAAGAAGATTCTCGACTTAGGTTATTCATTTAAATTCGAATCCACACTGGACGCACTTCATGACTGAACAATCTATTGCTAACAAAAATCCCAACATAAAACTGCATCGCTCAGTCGACACCCTTTGGAACTTTATGTCGATGGGTCACAAGGTTACGCCTTCCGACTGTATCTTTGTATTGTGTAGCAACGATACTCGCGTAGCTGAATATGCAGCCGAGCTTTATCACCAACAGATCGCGCCTTACATCGTTTTTTCTGGCGGTGTGGGACGCTTTACCGAAAGAAGCTTTGAACGCTCAGAAGCAGAAACATTCGCTTCTATCGCACGAGATTGTGGCGTGCCTGACTCTGACATTATCATAGAGAAACACGCAACAAATACTGGGGAAAATGTACGATTCACTCATGAGTTGCTGACAGAAAAAGGGTTATCGCCGAAGAGGCTAACCTTAGTTCAGAAGCCCTTCATGGAGAAACGTACCTACGCAACCTTCAGTAAACAATGGCCTGACGAAACTTCCGAGATTACCGTGACGTCGCGATGGCAAACTTGGGATGATTACTTTAACGAAGAGTTGCCGTTAGATATGGTGTTAGGCGCATTAATTGCTGATTACGAGCGAATCAAATCCTACCCAGAGAAAGGCTTTCAGATTGAGATGCCGATCCCCGACGACGTTGACCACGCCTATCAAGCATTGAAGAAGCTCGGTTTCGAATAAGCAAAAGTTAGACTTTGAACAAAGTAAAAGCTCGGCAGGAAATAAAATAAAAGCTCGGCTTGGAAGAAAGCAAAACACAGGCCCAATAAACAAAAACGGTGACACTTGGTCACCGTTTTTCGTTCTTTCGCGTTAGCAAATAGAGCTGCTTATTTACCTAACGCTTCTTTGTAGTGCAGACGGCAAACAGAAACGTATTTGTCGTTACCGCCAATAGCCACTTGGTCGCCCTCAGCAATCGCCACACCGTGCTCGTCGGTACGAATTACCATGTTCGCTTTACGGCCACAGTGACAAATTGTTTTAAGCTCAACAAGTTTATCTGCCCAAGACAGTAAGTAACGGCTACCCTCAAACAGTTCACCCAGGAAATCGGTACGTAGGCCGTAACAAAGTACAGGGATGTGCAGCTTATCAACCACTTCTGTTAATTGGTACACCTGCTCCTTCGATAAAAATTGGCACTCATCGATCAAAACACAATGACGCTTTTCTTCCTCATTGAGCTTTTTGATCGCATCAAACATGTTGGTGTCATTTTTAAACAGCTGAGCTTCAGATTGCAGACCAATTCGTGAGCTCACTTTACCGATACCATAGCGATCGTCCAAAGCTGCCGTAAAGATTACTGGCGTCATGCCACGTTCTTGGTAGTTGAATGAAGATTGAAGAAGCGTTGTTGATTTACCCGCATTCATTGCCGAGTAATAAAAATACATCTGAGCCACAGAAATATTCCTGTTAATTAAAAGTTGAAGATAGAAAAGGTGAAAATAGAGAATTCGTGCTAGAAAAAAGGGCTGAAAATCAGCCCTTTTTATAAGATTTACTTACGACGCCAAGTCGTACCTTCTGGGCCATCTTCCAGAACAATACCCAACTCGTTTAGCTTATCACGTGCAAGGTCGGCATTTGCCCAATCCTTTGAAGCACGAGAGTCGTTACGCAGTTTGATCAACGCTTCGATTTCAGCCACTTCGTCGTCGTTACCTGCCGCATCACCTTGTAGGAAGGCTTCTGGCTCTTGGTGAAGAATACCGATGATGTCTGCTAGTTCACGCATCAATGCACCCAGTCCGCTTGCTTTTTCAATGCTTTCAGGCTTGATACGGTTGATTTCACGAGCCATTTCAAACAGTACTGAATAAGCTTCAGGTGTGTTGAAATCATCGTTCATCGCTGTAGAGAATCGAGTCACGTACTCTTCGCCACCGGCAGGAGCGGCTGTAAGGTCTAGGCCACGAAGTGACGTGTATAGACGCTCTAGTGATGCGCGAGCTTGGTTTAGGTTATCTTCGCTGTAGTTTAGCTGGCTACGGTAGTGACCAGACATTAGGAAGTAACGTACCGTTTCAGCATCGTAATGTGCTAGCACGTCACGGATAGTGAAGAAGTTACCTAGTGACTTAGACATCTTCTCTTTGTCTACCATCACCATACCACTGTGCATCCAAGTATTTACATACTGAGTGCCGTGCGCGCAGCAAGACTGTGCGATTTCGTTTTCGTGGTGAGGGAACTGCAGATCTGAACCACCACCGTGGATATCGAAGTGGTTACCAAGAATAGACGAGTTCATTGCTGAACATTCGATGTGCCAACCTGGACGACCCGGGCCCCATGGCGATTCCCATGTAGGTTCACCTGGCTTAGACATCTTCCAAAGAACGAAGTCTAGTGGGCTGCGTTTTGCAGATTCAACATCAACGCGAGCACCCGCTTGAAGCTGATCAAGGTCTTGCTTTGAAAGCTTACCGTATTCGTCGAATTTCTTTACTTCAAACATCACGTCGCCGTTGCTTGCAACGTATGCGAAACCACGTTCAATCAGCTTTTCAACAAGCTCGATGATTTCAGTGATGTATTCTGTCGCACGAGGCTCAACATCTGGACGCTTCATGTTCAATGCATCAAAGTCAGCGTGCATCTCACCGATTAAACGCTCAGTCAGAGAGTCACAAGACTCACCGTTTTCGTTAGCGCGCTTGATGATTTTGTCATCGATATCTGTGATGTTACGAACGAAATTCAAATCGTAACCAAGGTAACGAAGGTAACGAGTTACTACGTCGAAAGAAACGAACGTACGACCATGACCAATATGACAGAGATCGTATATGGTTACCCCACAGACATACATGCCGACTTTGCCAGCTGTAATTGGTTTGAATTCCTCTTTCTGTCTTGTGAGCGTGTTATATATCTTCAGCATGATCTCTATCTATTTTATGGATTAATCAAAATAAGCTCGCAGTATAACAAGTCATACCTTAATAGGTAATCCCTAAAAGCAGGAATTACCTCAAACATCCGAGTTAAGTTAATGATTTGGTGATTTGAAAGTCTGCCAACATGCGCTAGAATTCGAACTTCATATTAAAAAGACAGTAAGGTAACAATCATGATCATCCTTCACACAAATTTTGGTGATATCAAAGTTCAACTTAACGAAGAAAAAGCACCAGAAACAAGCGCAAACTTTCTACAGTATTGCCGTGACGGTTTCTACGACAACACACTATTCCACCGTGTTATCGATGGTTTCATGATTCAAGGCGGCGGCATGACTTCTGGCCTTAAAGAAAAGGCAACTCGTGCAACGATCAAGAACGAAGCAAACAACGGTCTAGCGAACAAAGTTGGTACGCTAGCAATGGCTCGTACTATGGAACCGCATTCAGCGAGCTCTCAGTTCTTCATCAACGTTAACGACAACTCTTTCCTAAACTTCCGTAGCGAAAGCCTAGACGGTTGGGGCTACTGTGTATTCGCAGAAGTTGTTGAAGGCATGGACATCGTAAACAAGATTAAAGGTGTTAGCACTGGTTCTATGGGTATGCACCAAGATGTACCTCTAGAAGAAGTGATCATCACTGGTACTACAATCGAAGCTTAATTCATCGCTTTCGGTTAGTATTGATGAGCCGATAAAATCAGGATATAGGGAGCGAATCGCTCCCTTTTTTTAGACCTATGAAAACATATTTTATATCAGATCTGCACCTTTCTCCGTCACGAGAAGACATCACAGACTGCTTCTTAACCTTTATGAAGAAAGAAGCCGTAGAAGCGGATGCACTTTACGTATTAGGTGACCTTTTCGAATTCTGGATTGGTGACGATGATAAGAGTGAATTCGCGACTTCTATCCGCCAAGCGTTTATCGACTTAGTGAAAACAGGCGTGCCTTGTTACTTTACTCAAGGGAACCGCGACTTCTTAGTCGGCAAAAAATTTGCTAAGCAAACGGGCGTACAACTTCTCGACGAAGTTTCTACGATCGATATCTACGGGCAAAAAGCGGTAGTATTGCATGGAGATACCCTATGTACTGAAGATGTAAAGTACCTCGCCTTTCGCGAAAAAGTGCATCAGCCATGGTTACAATGGGTCTTCAACCGAATTCCATTTTTCATCAAGAAGAAAATTGTTTCAAAGGTTCAATCAGATATCAAAGATGACAAGCAGACCAAGTCTCTCGACATCATGGATGTGACACAGCAAGAAGTCGAAGATGTGATGGAACGAAACAATGTCGATCTGATGATCCACGGCCATACTCACCGCCCAGACATCCATACATTCAATGCTAACAATTGCACTAAAACCCGTATCGTACTTGGCGATTGGTATACGCAAGGCTCAGTGCTGGTGTTCACGCCGCAAAGTTTTGAACTACAGAATCGAGCGTTTAGCAATAGCTTTTAACATCACGCTTAAACTTTCACTTTGATTATTATTGTCGGTCAGACTTTCTTAGAAAGTGTATGGTAATTTCTAGTGAATTAGCTATTATCTCTCTACCAGAAATAAACCGAACACAGTACCAAGTTGAAATATTCATACGTAGCGCGTCAACCAATACTCGACACAGGCAAGAAAACCATAGGTTACGAGTTGCTATTCAGGGATGGTCCTAAGAACACTTTCCCTGAAGTAGAGCCGGAGCTCGCTACTAGCCGTTTGCTTTCCGATCACTTCTTATCGACCCACTATAATACGTTGGGTGATAAGCTTGGGTTCGTGAACTTCCCATATGCAAGCCTAATCAACTTAGTCCCTACTCTGTTCCCCAAAGAAAGCCTCGTTGTTGAGGTTCTTGAAGACTGCGAACCAACAGACGAATTACTTGAAGCAATCAAAACCATCTTTGACGCGGGTTATACCATTGCGCTAGACGACTTTGTGCCAAGTAAAGCTTGGAAGCGCTTCTTACCCTACGTTTCAATTATCAAGTTCGATATCCGTTTGACGCCAATTGCCAAAGCAGCGATGTTTATGAACTCTCTCAAAGGGCTAGATATCAAGTTCCTTGCTGAGAAAGTAGAAACGTACGAAGAATACCAAGAAGCGAAAAAAGCAGGCTTCACCTACTTTCAAGGTTATTTCTTTAGCAAGCCAGAGATGATCCAAACGCGTGCGCTCAACCCGGCATTCCTGACGACCGTTCAGCTGTTAAAAGAGATTGCGCACGACCCTATCGACTTTGGTGAAGTAGAGCGTTTGATTACGCTCGATGTGACCATGTCGTATAAGCTACTTACCTACGTAAACTCCGCTGGCGGTTCACCAACAACGATTCGTTCATTCCGCCAAGCGCTTATTTACCTTGGTGAACAGAAACTGCGTAAGTTCGTTTCACTGGTGGCTATCGCATCCGCGAAAGAAGATAAGCCGGACTCACTTTATGGCTTAGCGGTAATACGCGCACGTCAGTGTGAACTCTTGGTTGAGAAGATGAATGTTAAGGTTGAGCCTGGACAAGCCTTTTTGACCGGTATGTTCTCTCTGTTGGACTCACTCTTTGACCAACCATTGAAACAAGTACTCGATTCAGTGCCGATCGACATCGAGATCAAACAAGCCTTGATTCAACGTAAAGGTGTGTTAGGTGCTGTATTGGCGATGGTGATTGCGTATGAGCAAGCTCGTTGGGAAGAAGCGACTCGTATTCGCCAGCTTCTCAAACTGAGTGAAGCTCAACTTGGTCAAGCTTATGACGAAGCGACGACTTGGGCTCAAGAGCTATTGTCTCCAGCCTTGAAATAGTAAACTTCGCGCTAACACTTTGATAATTTCAATAACTTCAACAGAAACTAAACTTTGGTGAGCGATCGTTTCTTGGTAAACTCCCACGCATTCACTTATGGCCTCTTAATAGAGGCCATTTTTACAGGATCTGACTATGTCTTTATGCCCATGCGGTAGCAAAAATACTTACCAACAGTGCTGTGAATCAGCGCACCTTCACCACAGTGCTGTTGAAACGCCTGAACAGTTGATGCGCTCTCGTTATTCAGCGCACGTGTTTGGTTTAGTTGACTATGTTGTTGCGACTTACCACCCTAGCTGCAACGCAGAAGCGCAAAGAGAAGGTATTGCCGAATCTATCAACAGTGATTGGGCAGGACTAGAAGTCATCGATACTGCGGTAGGCTCGCACCAAGACGAAGGCTTTGTTGAGTTTAAAGCTTACTTCAATGAAGAAGGCGCACAATACTGCATGCAAGAACGCTCTCGCTTTATACGTGAAGACGGTCTTTGGTACTACATTGATGGTACCTTCCCAGAGCAGGAACAAACTACACAACCAGAAATTGACCCACGCTTAAATCAAACCGTTGAGAGCTTTAAAATCGGCCGTAATGATCCGTGTATTTGTGGCAGTGGTAAGAAATACAAGAAGTGCTGCGGGTAACTCGTTCGACTAAGAAGTCAGATTAAGAGAAGAGATTCCTGATGTCGCTTAGGCTCCTCGGAATGACGCAAAGTCAGAGGTTAGAAAAGTGACGTAGGGCTTAGAAATCTTGAAATCTTGAAATCTTGAAATCTTGAAATCTTGAAATCTTGAAATCTTGAAATCTTGAAAATTAAAAAACTAAAAAACTAAAAAGCCCCGTAAACATGTTTGTTTGCGGGGCTTTTGTCTGTCTTTTACGCGGTTCTATTAATCTAAAGAGAGCTTACTTATGACGCTCTTTCAGCTTGTTTACCACATCATCCATCGATAAGCCTTGGTCTTGAAGAAGAACCATTAGGTGGTAAATCAAATCTGCTGATTCACACACTAACTCCGCCTTATCGCCCGACGTCGCCGCAAGCGCGACTTCAACGCCTTCTTCGCCCACTTTTTGCGAAATACGCTTGGTGCCACGGGCATATAGACTGGCAGTATAAGAAGATTCAGGATCGGCGTCCTTGCGGGCAGCCAATAGCTGCTCAAGCTGATGAAGCCACACCATCTGAGACTCTTCTTGCTTGTCTCCATCCCAACACGTTGTTGTACCTGTGTGGCACGTTGGACCAATGGGATTAACTTTAACCAGTAAGGTGTCGCTGTCACAGTCCAAGGCGATGTTTTGCAGTTGCAATACATTGCCCGACGTTTCACCTTTCGTCCAAAGACGCTCTTTTGTGCGAGAGAAAAACGTCACATTGCCAGTTTCACCCGTTTTCTCAAGTGCGGCTGGGTTCATGTATCCCATCATTAGCACTTGGCTTGACTGGTAATCTTGAACAATCGCTGGCACTAAGCCATCTACTTTTTCCCAGTTAATACGCTCTGACAATGCGCCTACTTCTGTTTTTGATAAGCTTACGGGTTCAAAACTCATAGTCGCACCTCTACATCTTGTTGTTTTAAATACTGTTTAAGTTCACCAATATTGATGACTTGTTTGTGGAATACCGAAGCCGCAAGTGCTCCATCCACGTTGGTCTTTTTATAAGCTTCAGCAAAGTGCTCCATTGCACCAGCGCCACCAGAGGCAATCAATGGCACATTACACACTTCACGCACCATGTTTAACTGATCGATATCATAGCCGTTACGAACGCCATCTTGGTTCATCATGTTTAACACAATCTCACCTGCGCCACGCTTCTGTACTTCCTGCACCCAATCTTTGGTTTCCCATTTGGTTGCTTTAGTACGCGCTTCATCGCCTGTAAATTGGTAAACCTGATATTTACCGGTTTCTTTGTCGAAGTATGAATCGATACCGACAACGATACACTGAACGCCAAACTTATCAGCAAGGTCAGTAATCAGCTGTGGATTAGCCAATGCCGGTGAGTTGATTGACACTTTATCCGCACCAAACTCAAGAATGCGCGCTGCATCTTCTGCTGATTTAATACCACCAGCGACACAGAAAGGGATATCGATCACTTCAGCTACGCGTTTCACCCAGCTTTTATCGACCACACGGCCATCACTTGATGCGGTGATGTCATAAAATACCAATTCATCGGCGCCCTCTTCTGCATAGCGTTGTGCTAGCGGAACGATGTCACCAATAATTTCGTGGTTACGGAACTGAACGCCCTTAACCACTTGTCCGTCACGGACATCCAAACAAGGGATTATTCGCTTTGCCAACATGCAAATGCCTCCTCTGCGGTAAACTTGCCATCAAGTAGCGCACGACCCACAATCACACCCGCAACACCGCTGCCTTTAAGCGCTTCGATATCAGCTAGGCTGCCAATGCCGCCCGATGATTGGAATTGCACTTGTGGGTACTGCTTACAAAGATCAACATAGAGCTCTACGTTTGATCCTTCTAGCGTGCCGTCACGTGAAATATCGGTACACAGCACGTGTTTAAGGCCAACCGTGAGGTAGTCTTCAATCAGCGCTTCAATAGTCACACCTGAATCTTCTTGCCAACCTGAAATCGCCACTTTACGTGTGCCGCTTTCATCAATGTTGATGTCTAGAGCCAGCACGATTTTTTCCGCGCCATACTTCTCCATCCAACCTTTCACCAACTCAGGTTGCTTAACGGCTGTAGAACCAACCACAACGCGCTGTGCGCCAGCTTCTAGCAGATCAACGACATCTTGTTCGTTACGCACGCCACCACCAATCTGGATGTTCGCAGGCGTGCTAGCAAGGAGCTTAGCAATCAAGTCTAACTGACGAGCCGTTGTGTCTTTTGCGCCCGTTAAGTCAACAAGGTGCAGCCAGCCAGCGCCAGCTTGGTGGTACAGATTAAACTGCTCTGCTGGGTCTACTTTGTATTCTGTTACTTGCCCGTAGTCTCCTTGGAATAAGCGAACTACTTGGCCTTCAATTAAATCTAACGCGGGAATAATCATTTACATTCCTTATATGGCAACGTTAGCCGCTGCCTAATCCTTATTACAATTCCAAGAAGTTCTGAATCAGCTTAGAGCCAGCTTTCGAAGATCGCTCTGGGTGGAACTGAACACCATAATAATTGCCACTTTGAACCGCCGCAGTGAACGGATTACCGTAATCACATTGTGCGATTGTGTAGTCGCCCACTGGCATTGCGAAGCTATGAACAAAGTAGAAGTATTCGCCTTCTTCAATGTCTTTAAATAGCGGGTGATTAGGCGTTGCTGTTACTGTGTTCCAACCCATGTGTGGTAATGGTAAGTCGCCCGTTTCAAGTAAACGAACTTCGCCATCACACAAACCTAGGCATTCAACTAACTCATCAGCCTTTTGACCTTTCTCTTGAGACAGTTTGCCTAACAGCTGCATACCTAAACAGATACCCAGCAGAGGCTTCTCAACTTGCTTGACAAGGGTAACAAGGTCACGCTCTTGCAGGTTCTTCATTGCCTCACTTGCTGTACCTACACCGGGTAGGAATAGCTTGTCGGCAGCAAGAACAACTTCTGGTTCTTTTGAAATTTCAACTGCGTAGCCCAGACGTTCAATCGCAAACTTCACCGATGAAACGTTGGCACAACCAGTATCAATAATAACGACTTTTTGCTCTTTCATACCGAACCCTTACAGAACGCCTTTGCTGCTTGGTAACTCGTTACCTTCAACTTTGATTGCTTGGCGAAGAGTACGGCCAAACGCTTTGAACAGGCTCTCAATGATGTGGTGATCATTATTGCCATCAGAAGAAAGGTGTAGCGTACAAGCCAATGTATCAGTTAGAGAACGGAAGAAGTGAACCACCATCTCGGTTGAAAGATCACCCACTTGCTCACGGCTGAACTTAGCATCGAACTTCAGGTATGGACGACCAGAAAGGTCTAACGCACACTGAGCCAAACACTCATCCATTGGTAGGCTGAAACCAAAACGGCCAATACCACGTTTGTCGCCTAGTGCATCTTTCAATGCTTGGCCTAAAGCCAGAGCGGTATCTTCGACTGTGTGGTGATCATCAATGTGCAGGTCGCCCTTCACAGTCAGGTTCATTTGGAAACCACCGTGTGTCGCGATTTGATCAAGCATGTGGTCGAAGAAACCCATGCCGGTATCGATCTTGTTGCCACCGGTTTCATCAAGGTTTACTGCAACCTTGATATCGGTTTCTTTAGTAGTACGAACTACTTCAGCAATACGCGCATTAACCGTCAGATCTTTAACGATTTGTGGCCAGTTAAGCGTGCCTTCAGTTTCCGCATCCGGGCCATATTGAATACCGCGGATAGCCATGTTCTCTGCCAGTTGAAGATCCGTCATTCGGTCGCCAATCACAACAGAGTGTTGGAAATCGACTTTACCGCCTTGTAGGTACTCTTTAACCATACCCAGTTTAGGCTTACGGCAAGAGCAGTTGTCTTCGTCAAAGTGAGGGCAAATAAGCACGTCGTCAAACTTAACGCCTTGAGATTCGAAGAACTCCATCATCATATTGTGTGGTGCATCGAAATCTTCTTGTGGGTAGCTATCGGTACCTAGACCATCTTGGTTAGTCACCATCACTAGACGGTAACCAGCGTCTTGCAGTGCAAGTAGGCTAGGAATTACTCGCGGTTCGAATTTTAGCTTGTCTAAACGATCTACTTGAAAGTCAACTGGCGGCTCTACAATTAAGGTGCCGTCACGGTCTATAAAAAGTATTTTCTGTTGTTTACTCACTTGAACTTCCTTTTAATTTTAAATCTGGTGGCCTAGCTAAAATCAAACGCTAACCCAAAATATTGGTTTCACTTGCCAATCTGCGATTAATCAACTCAAACTGGCAAATGTTATTACTGGTAAGCCTTTCGTTACTGATAAAAGTTACGAATGAATCCAAGTGTCTTTTCGCACTCTTCGCGGTTACCAATACTAATACGAACACAGTCTTCAATAGGTGAATTACGCAAAATAATGCCCGTATCCCAAGCCGCTTTAAATAACTCATCGCCGTTCGGGAATTTCACCAGTAAGTAGTTACCCCAGCCATCAAAAACCGTCACTTGAGGCATACCTAATAGACCCGCCTGCAAATACGCTCGGTTAGCACTTAAATCCAGAACTTGGAACTTAGCTCGCGCGAGTCCTTGCTCTGAAAGTGCTTGAACGGCAATGTCAGCAACAGGGATTGGCACTGGATAAGGAGCAATCACTTTCAACAGTACATCGATAAGCTCTTTGTTCGCTAGCGTAAAGCCACAACGTAAGCCCGCCAGAGCAAAGGCCTTCGACAAGGTGCGCAGAATCGCTAGGTTTGGATATTGCTCAAGCAAATCAACGGTTGACGCTTCTGGACAAAAATCGATATACGCTTCATCCATCACCACAATCGCTTTGTCTTGTGTCATTTCAAGCAACTTGATGATGTCTTTGCGATCAACCAAATTACCGGTTGGGTTATTTGGGCTACAAACAAACACCACTTTTACGTTGTCGAGCTGAGCTTCGATAGCTGGAAGATCCAATTGCCATTCAGAAGTCAGAGGCACAACCTTACGCTCAACACCAATCGTCTCTGCACTGATTGCGTACATACCGTAAGTGGGTGGGCAGTAAAGAATAGCGTCTTCGTTCGGCTCACAGAAAGCACGAATCAGTAATTCAATACCTTCGTCAGCACCACGCGTTGTCAGAGTTTGCTCTGATTTCACGCCTGCGTATTGAGCGTAAGCATCAATCAGCTCTTTTGGCTGACATTCGCTGTAACGGTTAAGACGAGACAAGTTCAGGTTGTACTCGTTATCAAACGGAGATTCGTTGGCGTTTAGCCATACATCACCAGTACCGCCTATGCGTCTTGCAGACAAGTAAGGTGTTAGAGCCTGAACTTGTTTTCTTGCTAACTTTTCCATGCCCTACCCTTATTTCGCTTTATTTAACTTTTCAACTCGGATAGTCACAGCGCGTTTGTGTGCATCCAAACCTTCGGCTTCCGCCATTGTTACTACTGTTGGCGCTAGGCCTTTCAACCCATCGGCTGTTAGCTCCTGCACCGTCATTCGCTTAGAGAAATCAGCCAAACCTAGGCTTGAATACGTCTTGGTATAACCGTAAGTCGGAAGAACGTGGTTTGTGCCGGATGCGTAGTCACCTGCAGATTCTGGAGACCAGTCACCAAGGAAAATTGAGCCTGCATTATCTAGCAATGGCAGCAATTCACGTGGGTTCTTGGTTTGAACGATCAAGTGCTCAGGACCGTAGAAATTCGAAATCGCAATCGCTTGAGTGATCGATTCAGCAATGATGATTAAGCTTGAAGCCAATGCTTGCTGAGCGATGTTCGCACGAGACAGTTCTTTCAGTTGCTTTTGAACCGCTTCTGTTACTTGGTCTGCAACCACTGGAGATGGAGTTACCAATACTACTTGAGAGTCAGGCCCGTGTTCCGCTTGGCTCAACAAATCCGCTGCAATGAAGTCTGCATCAGCCGTTTCATCAGCAATCACTAACACTTCAGATGGGCCAGCTGGCATATCAATAGCTGCTCCGCGGAAGTCATTACTCACTTGGCGCTTTGCTTCCGTAACGTAGGCATTACCTGGGCCGAAGATCTTATCGACTTTAGCCACACTCTCGGTACCGTAAGCCATTGCTGCAACCGCTTGACCACCACCAACGTTGTAAACTTCGTCGATCTTACAAAGCTTAGCGACATACAAGATTTCATCAGCGATTGGCGGAGGTGAACAAAGCACAACCTTACGACAACCTGCGATTTGAGCAGGAACACCTAACATAAGAACCGTTGACGGTAGTGGCGCACTGCCACCGGGAATATAAAGGCCAACAGTATTAATCGCGCGCGTCACTTGCTCACACACAACACCAGGCTGTGTCTCAACCTTAATTGGCTGCGGCTTTTGAGCTTCGTGAAACTTAGCAATGTTGCTATAAGCTTGCTCTAACGCTTGCTTCATCTCTGGTGTTAGACGAGCACACGCCTCTTCAATCTCACCCGAACTGACTCGGATAGATTCTGGAGTTACACCATCAAACTTTGCAGTCAGCTTTTTAAGCGCGGCATCGCCTTCATTTCGTACTTTTGCAATAACATCAGAAACAGTCGCTGTGATGTTTGCACCTTCAGTAATAGCTGGACGCTCTAATACCGAGTCTTGCTGTGATTCACTTAAAGATTGCCAAACAACGGTTCTCATCGTCACTACCCCATCATTTTTTCGATTGGTAATACTAGAATCGAGCTTGCACCCAACTCTTTCAGCTGTTCCATTGTTTCCCAGAACAAGTTCTCTGTACTTACTAGGTGCACGGCAACTTTGTCTTTGTCTGTAGATAGAGGAAGAACCGTTGGATCTTCAGCACCAGGCAGTAGTGCTTTGATTTGCTCTAGTTGAGAGGTTGGCGCGTGAAGCATGATGTACTTCGACTCTTTCGCTTGTTGAACACCCTGCATACGAGTCAGTAGTTTTTCAATCAGTGCGGTCTTGTCTGCGTCGAAGTCGCCAACACGTTGAATCAGTGTTGCTTTCGATTGGAAGATAGCTTCTGCTTCTTTTAGGCCGTTCGCTTCAAGCGTTGCACCTGTAGAAACTAAATCAGCGATAGCGTCTGCAAGGCCAGCGCGAGGCGCGACTTCAACCGAACCTGTTAGCATACAAGTGCTGAACTCAACACCCTGCTCGTCCATGTAGGCTTTAAGTAGTTGTGGGTAGGTTGTCGCAATACGTTTGCCCGCTAAGTCTTGTGGGCCGTTGTATTCTTCGTCTTTATTAATAGCGATTGAAAGGCGGCAACCACCGAAGTCTAAACGACGTAGTGTGCGGAACTCTGAAGGCTCTTTAAGAGCAACACGATCTAGACGAACTTCTTCTAGTTCATTTTCACCGATGAAACCAAGGTCAACTACACCATCCATGATAAGACCTGGGATGTCGTCATCACGAACGAGTAACAAGTCGATTGGCATATTTAGTGAGTGAACCACTAGGCGCTCACCCATGATATTAAATTTAACACCACATTTTTTAAGTAGGTCTTGGCACTCTTTACTTAAGCGACCTTTCTTTTGAATTGCGATTCTTAGGCGTTGTGTCTGCATTGCTGTATCCCTGTGCAAATGTTTGAATTTATTGATTATTTAAAATCGCTAAAACTAAAAAACCCTCGGGGACTTTGTCATCCCGAGGGTTTAAATCTAAATTCTTTTGACTTAACCTCCGGGAGTAATCTTGCTCCCGGGTATACGTAAATCTCCCCGAAAGACTAGATAGGGTGATGATGGTGATGAATGTTCATTACTAATTTACGCATACTTATCAGCTCTTAGGTTGTTTGCTGTCTTGTCTCCACACTAACTAAGCTGACATCCTTTTTCAACCATTTATTCGAACTTTTTTCACGAAACTTAAAATTAAATTAACAGGCACAAAAAAGGGAGGCAAACGCCTCCCTGATAGTTTACTGATTAACTTTCAATTTTAGCTTTTGCACGTCGCCATTTTGCAGCGAGAGAAGTAAGCCAATGCAAAACATACAGCAACAAACGTTAGAGACGCTGCGCCAAATGCGATGCCAATTGAAGATGTCATACCTAGAGTGATGAAACCAATGCACGATACGAACGCTACAGACAACGCGTATGGAAGCTGAGTCGAGACGTGGTCGATGTGGTTACAACGAGCACCAGTAGAAGACAGAATCGTCGTATCTGAGATTGGAGAACAGTGGTCACCAAATACTGCACCCGCTAGAACCGCACTTAGCATTGGAAGAATCAGTGCGATATCCGATGCTGCAGCCATATCACCCGCGATTGGTAGCATGATACCGAACGTACCCCAAGATGTACCTGTAGAGAACGCCATAACGCCCGCTAGAAGGAACAACATAACCGGTAACCAGTGGTAATCAATGCTGCCTGTTACTAGAGACGATAGGTAAGAACCCGTTTTCATGTCGCCGATAACAGAACCGATAGTCCATGCAAACACAAGAATCAGAATCGCGCCAAACATAGAGCTAGCACCGATCCACATTGTTCTTGCGATATCAGTCATAGATAGCTTTTGCTTGAATACTGTCGCTAGTGCTACTAGTAAGCCAATAACACCACCGTAAACAAGAGACTTACCTACATCCGTGTTTTCGAATGCGCCTAGAAGGTTGAATGCTTGGCCATCAGCAGCCAGCGCTTGGCCGCCTGTGTAAAGCATTGCAGCCACTGTCGCTACAATTAGCGATACGATTGGCATAACAAGATCAGAAACTGAACCGTTTTCGCTCTCTTCGATATCTAACTCTTCGTTTAGATCGTGAGCTTGCTTTTGATCGTTGTCACCTTCAAAGCCACGGCCTTGAGATGCTTCGATCTCATGCTCACGCATCTTACCAACGTCTAGACCGAACCATGCTACTGCGAACACCATTAGTAGTGCGAATACAGCGTAGAAGTTCATTGGGATAAGACGAACGTAAGCACCCAGTGCAGAATACTCTGTCACACCGTGTGTCACTAAGATGCCACCAATGATCGTGATGATGTAAGCACCCCAGCTAGAAGCAGGCATGATCACACACATAGGAGCAGCAGTTGAATCTAGGATATAAGCAAGCTTAGCGCGAGATACATAGAAGCGGTCTGTTACAGGACGAGAGATAGCACCAACCGCTAGGCTGTTAAAGTAGTCATCAACAAAGATGAATACACCTAAGAAAGCAGCAAGTAGTTTTGAACCACGTTTGCTCTTAACGCGAGACTGTGCCCACTCCGCGAATGCGCGAGTACCGCCAGACAGTGTTAATAATGCCGTTGTCATTCCAAGAATAATTAGGAATGCAATGATGCTCATGTTCCAAGTGTTGATGCCACCATCTTCGATGAAAACACCAGATGCTTTAGTAAACACGTAGCTAGCTGCGTTACCTACTGAGTAATCAGCAAGTAGAATCGCACCCATGATGATACCGACACCCAAAGAAACCAATACACGGCGGGTAACAATAGCAAGGCTCAAAGCCACAAGGGGCGGAAGCAAAGATAAAGGTGATGTTGCAAAATCTATTAAATTCATGATCTTCAAAAACCAGTTTTTTATTTGGCTAGAGATCTACTGCAGACAAACTTGATACGGCTGACCAAGCTCATGTTGAACTAAGCGAAAGGGAAGTGAACACTTCACCCAACCCTACAGTAGCGCTCCATAGTTTAAAATTAAGACTATGGCAGTGTTGTACCTATTGAGCACAACCCCAGCAAATTGCTTAGATATACAATTTACTTCGGCAATTACACCTTTCATTCCCGTTCATTGGCATCACCCCAACGGAAGTTACTTTTTATAATTGCACCTCTACGTGCGATAACATTATTAACCGTGTAAACCAGAGTTTAACAACAAATTAACCAACACCTCGCATCAGGTAGCCGCAATTGTACTCATCAAGAGCAACAATGCAACATATCATTCCGAGAAAAATAGCTTTTTGTTAATGAACTAATCAATAGAAGAATAGTCTACATAAGTTGACTACTCCACCTGTCACATATCATTTTTTAAGATATTCTTAATAATTATTATAAATTCAATAGAAATACTGCTCTGAATTTTCAACTATTCATCTCACTTTTATAT
>NZ_JBFRTU010000020.1:0-14904 GCF_041474275.1 Vibrio sp. 10N.222.52.B7
CTAATCCGCGATGAACCAAGAAAAAGCCGCTTAGTGATGCTTCACCAAGCGGCTTTTTTAGATCTTATGACGACCGAGTAAGGAGTGCGAAAGCGTGGTGCCATCCACCAGCTCTAGCTCACCACCAACGGGAACACCATGAGCGATACGGCTTGCGTTCACTTCATGGGCATTACATAGCTCAGCAATGTAATGCGCTGTCGCTTCCCCTTCAACTGTTGGGTTAGTCGCTAGGATTACTTCAGAGATATCACCACGACGCAGGCGGTAGTCCAAGACATCGAGACCGATGTCACTTGGACCAATACCATCAAGTGGTGAAAGGTGGCCCATCAATACAAAGTAACGGCCTGAATATTGGCCAGTCGCTTCTATTGCTGCAATGTCTGCAGGGCTTTCTACTACACAGATTTGACCATTTTCCTGACGTTTAGGATTGGTACAAATGTGGCAAGTATCTTCTTCAGTAAAAGTACGGCACTCATTACAGTGACCAATTTCGGTCATTGCTTGGCTAAGAGCTTCAGCCAATTGTAGGCCGCCTTTTCTATCGCGCTGTAACAAATGAAAGGCCATACGCTGCGCCGACTTGGGGCCAACCCCAGGTAGACAACGTAAGGCCTCCATCAAATGCTCCAGCATATGACTGGTACGCATATTTAACCGTTCTAATGTTCAAGTAATAGCCTGTTCAACACAAACCACCACCTGAATTAACCTTTAAGAATAAGTTACTTAGAAAGGCATCTTCATACCTGGTGGAAGTTGCATTCCGCCAGTTACGCTAGCCATTTTCTCTTTTTGAGTTTCTTCAACGCGACGAGCCGCATCGTTGAAAGCAGCAGCGATAAGATCTTCAAGCATCTCTTTATCGTCTTCCATTAGGCTTTCATCGATATCAACACGGCGAACGCTGTGGCTACCAGTGATCGTTACTTTTACAAGGCCAGCACCTGACTCACCTGTAACTTCCATATTTGCGATTTCTTCTTGAAGCTTTTGCATGCGCTCTTGCATTTGCTGGGCTTGCTTCATCATGTTGCCCATACCGCCTTTACCAAACATGTTAATACTCTCTGGTCTAATTGGTTTATTAAAATTAATTAAGCTATACGAGCTTAAATGGGGGTTAAAACAGTGTGATTCAACCCCTCGATGTTCAGTTCTCAGATTTGCTTATCTGGGATGATATGCCGGTCACTAAACAAGAAAACGTTCTAGATAGGACGAACGCTGTCTCTGTCGAGTTCAGCGGCAAAACGTCTTTCAATGAACTGTACGTTGGCATCGTTTTCTAAAGCGGTAAACGCGTCTTTCAACTTACCTTGGTACAACCTTTCTCGTAATTCTAGCGGCGTTTCTCCACCATCACCGATTTCAACACTCAAATGACACTCTTCTCCAAGCACAGTATTGAGAGACTGCAATAATTCACTCTGTGCACGGTCCGTATTCAAGTGAGCTTGGCTCGCTCTTAACGTTAAAGTGATTGATGTGTCGTTTTTAGCAAACACTGAGTTCAATGCTAACTGTTCAACAAGCTTGGCTGTCTCTAGCTTTTGAATCGTGGCGGACCATTCATCTTGAGCAATCGACTCTTGAAGCAATTTATCGACCATTTCTGGTGTCTTAATATGCTCCAACGCACGCTTTATTTGAGTAGGTGTAAGCTCTTTGCTTACCTCTTTCACTACAGGTTTAGACGGTTTCCAGCGATAAGGTTCATTATCGTTGGTCACATTTTCTGTCGAAGAGGATGATAAAGAAGCTGGCGACACCCGCTCAGAACCACCGTGTTGCTGAGCAACTCGATCAAGAACTGAAGTTTTAGCTGGTGTCGCTTTAGCCTTTTTTGGCGCCGAGCCTTTGTTTTCTGTTGCCGAACTGCCTCTACGTTGAGAACGTAATTGGTGGCGTAAACCACTCATAGGCGAAGTTGCACGCGCTGGCTGCTCTTGCGGAGCAGAAGGTGCAGCGCTTGGCTGTTGAACCGGACTCTGGTTTTGATAATTCGTTTGTTGCTGCTGAGGCTGCTCTGCACCGTAGCTTGGACGCTCATCATAAGCAGGAGGCGCGTCATACCGGCTATGCGGGTAATCCTGCTCAGGATAACCTTGGTTGCCTGAATGTTCAGCGTAACCTTGCGAATCTGAATACTGTGCTGGATTCTGCTGCACGGGTGGCTGCTGCATAGCTTGCTGTTGAGGCGCCTGTTGTTGCATCTGAGGCTGTCTCGGAGCTGCCATTGGCGCAGGTTGACTCACTGACTGAGTAACGTTCTGAGCTTGAGCTGCTGGAACTGGCGCTGGGCTTGCCGACTGAGTCGAGATTGCCGTAGCAACCGCTTGTTCAGCTGGTCTAAATGCCAACATGCGTAAAACCACCATCTCAATACCAACGCGAGCGGTTGGCGACAATGGTAAGTCTTCACGACCTTTCAACACGATCTGGTAGTAGAGTTGAATGTCTTGTGGGCTAAGCGCTTTGCTCAGTAGTTCAAGCTTCTCAGCGTCAGGCTGTGCCTTATCTAGTGTGGATGGCAAAGCTTGGAACATCGCAAGACGATGCAGTTGAGTCGCAAGCTGATTCAGCAAACCATCCCACTCGACACCGTTCTCAGCAAGGCTTTGGATACACGCCATCGCTTGCTGTGGCTGCTTACTGCTAATCGCTTCAAGCAAGTGGATAGCTTGGTCGGTATCCAGTGTTCCGAGCATGTGAGCAACAGTATCTGTTACGACATTGCCATTACCCAATGCGATAGCTTGGTCTGTAAGGCTTAGCGCATCACGCATACTGCCATCAGCAGCATGAGCAATCATTCCAAGCGCACGAGATTCAGACGTCACATCTTCTTGTTCAAGAATATGATCGAGCTGCTCGTGAATATTATCAACGCTGATCGGCTTAAGATGGAACTGCAAACAACGCGACAAGATCGTTACTGGAAGCTTCTGTGGATCCGTTGTTGCGAGCAAGAATTTCACATACTCAGGCGGCTCTTCTAAGGTCTTTAGAAGCGCATTAAAGCTGTGCCTAGAAAGCATGTGGACTTCATCGATTAGGTAAACCTTGAAGCGACCACGTGCAGGCTTGTACTGAACATTGTCCAGAAGCTCGCGGGTATCTTCTACCTTAGTTCGTGATGCCGCATCGATCTCGAGCAGGTCAACAAAGCGACCTTCATCGATTTCTTTACAGGTTGCACATTCACCACAAGGTGTTGAGGTAATGCCTGTTTCACAGTTGAGTCCCTTAGCAAACAAACGACCGATGGTTGTTTTACCAACACCTCGTGTACCGCTGAACAGGTATGCGTGGTGCAACCTATTCTGGCTAAGGGCATTCTCTAATGCTGTTAAAACATGGGCTTGACCAACCACTTCTTTGAATTTGGTTGGTCGCCATTTTCGCGCTAACGCAAGATAGCTCATGAATAATTCCGAAAAGGATTAATGACCGTCGAATTCGCAGATGCTAAACACTTCTAGACCTAAGCCTTGTAAGCGCTTGTCACCACCGATTTCTGGAAGGTTAATAACAAATGCAGCGTGTTCTACCACACCACCAAGCTGACGAATCAACTTTGTTGTTGCTTCAATCGTACCGCCCGTTGCTAGCAAGTCATCAACCATAAGCACTTTATCGCCTTCAACGATAGCATCAGTATGGATTTCTAGAGTGTCGGTGCCGTACTCAAGCTCATAAGATTGTGCCACAGTTTGACGAGGCAGCTTGCCCGGCTTACGAACAGGAATGAAGCCAACACCTAGCTCAAGTGCCAAAGGCGCACCAAATAGGAAACCACGAGCTTCAGTACCAACGATCTTAGTAAAGCCCATGTCCTTGTATGTTTCCGCTAGCAGGTCGATAGTCGCTTTGTAAGCTACTGGATCTTCCATCAAGCTTGTTACGTCACGGAACAAAATACCCGCTTTAGGGTAATCAGGAATGCTTTTGATGCTTGCTTTGATCAGAGAGATTTTTTCTGTGTTCATAATCTTATGCACTTCATTAGGCCGCTTTCCAAACTCTCGTTAACGAATCAAACATCAACGCTCGGAATTAAGGAAAGGTACGATTGGTATTCATTGCAACGAGAGTCATAACTCTGATTGCTGAAATAATAAACGCCCGCTATACAAGCAGGCACACTGGCTTAATGGTAGTGATTTTCTTTGCTGTCAGCAACCAACTCATGGGTTGGAAGTCGCATAAACCATGTGAGAAGAATAACAAGTACACAAATTAGGAAAGCCTTGACCCAAATGATAGGGGCAAAGTAGATGGATAACGCAAAACTCAACAAGATAAAGAATACGCCACGCGTTTTAACTTGTTTGGTGACGGCACCGTGTTGATACCAATTGTTCAGCAAAGGACCCAGCGTTTTGTGCTCATGCATCCATTTATGAACTTTCGGATTGCTTCGCATGAAGCATGCGCTGGCAAGAAGGAGAAAAGGAGTGGTTGGCAGAACGGGCAAAACTATCCCTAGAACTGCGAGAAATATACAAAGGCCACCAGCAATATTGAGGCTTAAAACTCGAACGCTAATTGTGGCCTCCTTGAGTTAGCTATCACCAATCGGCGACGACAGCTTAACTAGAATGTTGCGTAACCATTGAATACACGGATCAACGTAAGTGTTGCTGGTAGCAATGGAATCATTAAAAATGCGGCTAAAAATCCTAAAAAGTAGAATACATTAAACGGGTCTTGAAAGTCTTTGTTATCTGCCATGATTGCTTCTTGTTTTTGTTAGTGAAGGTAAGTATCCGGCGAACCAAACCCGCTTTGCTAAATCGACATTTAACAAAAAAGGCATAGCCACACCATTTGCGCAACTATACCTTAATCAATTATTCACAAAAACCGAGGAAATATAGGGTTAATCAGTAGACCCTTGGTGTATGTCTAAACTAAAACTTGCCGCTCCAAGTAGGCTCAACGACAGTTGGCAGCCTTGTTCGATCGGAAGGTCCCGCGTAATAAAGTTCTTCTTGCAGTTCTCACCCAAGCGCTCACCTGCTGCAATATATTGATTCAATTCACCATTCGACCATTGCCCGTCTAGACCCGCAGGCAAAATGGAGATGGTTCCCTCGGCAAGGTCAGCAACACCAAACAAGGCATTCACTGGGGTGGAGCATTTAGAGCAACGAATCCCCTTCTCTAAGATTTCAGCAATATCTTTGAGATCAACATTAAAATCTTTTCTGTTTCTTATGTAATCGTGGAACAGCGCTCTCACTAACAATGTTGTCGCGGAGCCGCCATTATCAGACGACGATGAATCGACGAGGTAAAAAGCAAACTGCCCGTTCATCATCCACGCATAGTCAAACACAAGTGGCATCATCTCTGTTGATTGCAGTAACCGGTAACTGCAACGCCATGAGCCTTGTCGCGTATCTTTCTCTGGAAGCAGCGCATGCAGTAAGTCTTTTGCTGCGCTTGGGTTATCTTGAAGGTAATTCAGGTGCCAATGCAGTTCTTGGTCTTCAGGGATCTCTCCCCCATCATCCACACAGAACCATTGGCTCGAAAAATCTCGTTGGTCTGAAATGTTATCGAACGAATCTGTCAATGTATTCGCAATCGCACTTCCTAGGTGACGGTGATCCTCTAACGGCTTCGCCAAGAAGTCTTTAATACCAAATCGCAAGGCTTTCGCCACGTCAGACATATCATCAGTGCCAGACACAACGATCATAGGCAGTGACGGGTACTCTAAACTGAGCTCTTCCACAAGCTCTATGCCATCAAGTATTGGCATTGATAAGTCACACACAATTAAATCTGGCGCTGAGTCTCTAAGTTTCTGCAAAGCGTCCAGTCCATTTTCAGCCTCAACCACTTTATAACCGACCTTGTCTAGGTACGCGCTGGTTATACGGCGAAAAATAGGATCATCATCAACCAACATCACGCATTTTTGGTTAATTACTTCCTGAGCCGAGGTCATTACTGGCTGACTGTGAGTTTTGTACATAATCTATAACCTCACAAAACTAAGTCGAATTATTATTGTTATCTGTTCTAAGAACTAATATAAAACTTAGTAATAAAATGCTAAATACACAAATTTGCACTCTTTACTGGTAATTCGTGACGAGGGTTGGAATACTTGTAAATAGTGCAACGAGTTGACGTAACGCAAACATTGATCTCACTGTTACGTATAAATTAGATGAGATTGTAAACAAATGTGTCTGGATTTATGAAATTAGATGATTTAAACCTCTTTCGACTCGTCGTTGAAAATGGGAGCTACACCGCAACATCGCGCAAGACTATGATTCCGGTTGCGACCATCACACGACGCATCCAAGCCTTAGAAGATTCTTTGAACCTTAGGCTTCTCAATAGACACGCGCGTAAACTTTCTTTAACAGAGGCAGGCGAACGTTTCTTCAATGAATGCTCTCCGCTGTTGCAACGTCTCTCTTCTACTGCAGAAGAGTTAACTGACGTGTGCAAAGGCGCTTCCGGTAAGATTCGTATTACGGCACCCTCAAACCTGACCAAGCGCATGATGATGCCAATGTTCAGTGAATTCATGATTCAATACCCTGATATCAATATTGAGCTGATGATGAACAACCAAGCGGATCAGCTGGATCCAACGGAGTGGGACGTAATTTTCCGAGTCGGCCCTCAGCGTGATTCAAGCCTAATCGCTCGAAAAATCAGTGAAGTCAAAGATATTCTTATCGCGAGCCCTGAGTACTTAGCGAAGAACCCAGCTCCAAGCCATGCTGAAGAGCTAGCGAACCATTCGCTACTCAAAGGCTACCCGCTGATTAAGTGGCAGCTGAGTAATTCGAATGAAGAGACGGTGGTGAATAGCGAGAAAGGCCGTTTCAACGCCAATGCGCTTAATGTCGTAAGACAAGCGTGCTCAGAAGGCCTAGGTATCACCCTGATGCCTGACGTGATGATTCGTGAATACATTGAAGATGGCAGCTTAGTGCAAGTCTTAGAAGACTGGAGCGCTAACCCTCGTGATATTTACATGCTTTATAACCACAAAGACCATCTACCAGAGAAAGTGAGATTGTTTATTGATTTTGTGATCGCATACCACATTCATTAAGGTCAATCCCCTTCTCTATAAACAAAAAACCAGAGCCGATGCTCTGGTTTTTTATTTTCTGTATCGCTAGCGAAACTCTGTATGACTAACGAAACGCTAGTTAAGCGCCTTCGTTGTGTAACTCTAAGTTAGCAAGATCTTGTTGAATCTCACGCTGAACCTTTGAGTCGTCATTACGCAAAGAGTCTAGGAAATCTAGGTACACTTGGTCGATATCGCCCGTTACATACTCGCCGTTAAATACAGAAGTATCAAAACGAGAGATGTCTTGATTGCCCATGCCCACTGCAGAAATCAGATCTGGTAGCGTTTGGAAAATCAAGGCGTCTGCGCCAATCTGCTTACAAATCGTTTCGTTATCACGACCATGAGCAATCAACTCTGTCGCGCTCGGCATATCAATGCCGTAAACGTTAGGGAAGCGAACCTCTGGAGCAGCTGAAACCATGAAGACCTTATTTGCGCCAGAATCACGAGCCATCTCAATGATCTGCTCTGATGTTGTGCCGCGAACGATAGAATCGTCAACCAGAAGAACGTTCTTACCTTTAAACTCAGAGCGAATTGCGTTGAGCTTACGGCGAACCGACTTCTTACGTTGTTGCTGACCTGGCATGATGAATGTGCGGCCAACATAGCGGTTTTTCACGAAACCTTGACGGTATGGCTTATTGATCGCTTGAGCGATTCGTAGCGCAATATCGTTTGATGTTTCAGGGATTGGAATAACTACATCAATGTCTAAGTCTGCGTACTCTTCTTTAATACGCATACCAAGCATCTCACCCATCTCAACGCGTGCGCTGTAAACCGAGATTTTGTCGATGAATGAATCTGGGCGTGCAAAGTATACAAACTCAAAGATACATGGGTTTAGTTGTGGGTTGTCTGCGCATTGCTTAGTGAAAAGCTCACCGTCAAACGTTGCGTAGATAGCTTCACCTGGTGCTACGTCGCGCATGAAGTCGAAACCAACAGCATCGAGTGCTACCGATTCAGACGCAACCATGTACTCTGTTTTACCTTGAACTTCACGCTTACCAAGACACAATGGACGAATACCATGTGGGTCACGGAATGCGATCATACCGTGGCCGATGATCATCGCCGTTACGGCGTAAGCACCACGAATTGTACGATGCACATTTGCCACAGCGCGGAAAACGTCATCTGAAGTTACGTTACCTTTAACAGTATCGATCTCATGAGCTAATACGTTCAGTAGAACTTCAGAGTCAGAGGTTGTGTTTACATGACGACGGTCTTTTTCGAACAACTTCTCACGAACTTCGTTTGCGTTCGTCAGGTTACCGTTGTGCGCCAACGTAATGCCAAAAGGAGAGTTTACGTAGAAAGGCTGAGCTTCAGACGCACTTGAACTACCCGCAGTAGGATAACGAACATGGCCAATACCAACTTCACCTTGTAGGCGCTGCATGTGTTTTGCTTCAAAAACATCTTTTACTAAACCGTTCGCCTTACGCAGACGGAAACGATTGCTTTCTATGGTACAAATACCAGCGGCATCTTGGCCACGATGCTGCAATACCGTTAAAGCGTCATAAATAGACTGGTTTACAGGTGTTGAACCCACGATTCCAACAATACCACACATGTCCTAATCCTCGATTTTTCGACATTAACTGGCGCTAGAGCGCGCCAGATAAGAAACTAGATGTTGCTTGTAAATGCTCGAAGAACGGCGCAATGATTCGACTAAATTCTGGAACCAATTGCGAATTCTTCCACCACTCAGAACTTGGGAATGCAGTAAACGCATCCATGAAAAACAACACTGCAGAAACAATCAAAACACCACGTAAGCCACCAAAGACGACACCGAGGATTCTGTCTGTACCTGACAGGCCTGTTTTCTGAACTAGTTGACCGATGACATAGTTAACTAAGGCACCCACAACTAACGTTGCAACAAACAATGCTGCTATCGCAGTTCCGTTTCGAAACATCTCATCTTCGATATTGGTGAAGTACATCGCTAATTTAGCGTAGTACTGGCTAGCAATAAAAAATGCTCCAAACCAAATAACGAGTGACAAGGCTTCTTTAGCGAAACCACGAACTAAACTGATCACGGCAGAGAAGCCGATCACGCCTAAAATGACAAAATCTAACCAATTCATGAATTCTTCATCTTAAGTTGGCGCGCATTTTAACAGAAAAAATGCTGACGCAAACGTTTTCTTATGGATTTAACGGTTTAAATTTGAGCAACTGGCCTTTTGAACCCGTAATTTTTTCTAATTCCTTAATTTGTCGCTCAAGTTTGGATTTAGAGACATCCGGGCCAATAATTACTCGCGTAAAAGTTTTTTCTTGCTTGGTGTGAGCCTGATAACCGCGCTTTTGCAGATCCTTAACAACGTTTTTTGCGTTGTCAGCATTCTTCAAAGCCATCAATTGAATAATCCAAGCACTGTCTTGGTATTCATTTTTTTCAGGTACCGGCTTAACCACAACTGCCACTTTGTCTGCTTCTTTATCATTAGAAGAAGACGCGGTTTGCGTGTTTGAATTATCAGTACGACCACTTTCAACCACTTGCTCAACAGGAGAATCCGGTAGCGCTATCTGATCTTCAACGGGATCGAGTACTTCAAACACTTCAACATTACTATCAAGCTCAGGCTTAATTGGAATGCTTGCAAACTCTTCTTTGTAGTGGAGCTTCTTACCATCTAGTACATCGGGCAATACAATCACACCAATGGCCACTAAAATGATGGTGCCGACTAACCGGCTTTGGAATTTACTTGCCATTTAGTTTCCTTTTTTCTGCCAATGCTCCAACACTTCACCCACTGTATGGAAAGAACCGACAACCAACACAACATCGTCACCTTTAACAGAAGCTAAAGCCGCTTCAAAAGCTGTGACAGGGTTTGAATGCTGCTCTACGCCTTCGGGTAGGCCTTGACACAATTCAGCAGCTGTCGCTGCGCGTGGCCCTTGCAATGAAGCTGGATACCAATGAGTTGTGATTGGCGCTAATACTTCCAATGTCGCGGGGATATCTTTGTCATGAAGCATGGCGACTACAACGTGTAAATTTTTGCCTGCATACTTCTTCGCGACTTGCTGCGCAAAGTACTCAGCAGAATGCGGGTTGTGCGCCACATCAAGCACAATCACGGGTTGTTCGCTAATTTGCTGCATACGACCTGGAAGCTGCGCATTCTTCATGCCGTTAACCACGTTCACGTCGCTAATACTAAGCTCTGATGTGCCCAATGCCATCAACGCTGTTGCAGCGTTAGGTAACGGCAGGCTTGGAATAGGTAGTGATTCTAGTTGGAATGCACCACTGCGCCAGTTCCACGTATCACCGTCAACATCATAAGTGTATTGAATACCGACTTGGTAGAACTCAGCCTTAATGTCATCAGCGTGCGCTGCAACCGTAGCCGGTGGCTTGGGTTGACCACAGATAGCGGGTTTACCGCTACGATAAATGCCCGCTTTCTCAAAACCAATCACATTGATGTCATCACCTAGCCAGTCAACATGGTCGACAGCCAAACTAGTAATCACAGAAACATCATGCTCAACGATATTGGTCGCGTCTAAACGCCCGCCTAAACCCACTTCTAAAAGCACAACATCAACCGCTTCAGTTTGAAATGCACGTAACGCCGCTAAAGTGCCATATTCGAAAAAACTCAGGCTGATTTCGCCACGCTCTTTCTCAATGAAATCGAAAGACTGAACCATCTTTTCATCAGATAGATCTTGGCCGTTGATACGAACACGTTCGTTATAGCGAATTAAGTGAGGAGAGCTGTAGACACCAACTGAGTAACCAGCGTCCAATAGAATCGCTTCCATCAGTGCACATGTTGAGCCTTTGCCATTGGTTCCGGCAACAGTAATAACATGTTGAGCAGGTTTGGTGAGGTTTGCCTTAGAGGCGACGGCCTGAACTCGGTCTAATCCAAGATCAATAGCGCTTGTGTGGATGTTTGATAAATAATCAAGCCACATCTCCAAAGAGGATGTGGCTTGAGGAATAGGTTGTTGACTCATCTAACTCATAACCATAATTAAGTTGGTTTGTTAGAAGGTACTTTACCCTTTTTCTGGCGCTTCTGGTACTTCATAAGTAGCTTCATTCGGTGAATCGTTCACAGAAACTACTAATGGTGAAGGCTGGTTGGTCATTTTAGCAACAAGGCTTGCAACGCGCTGACGCATCTCACGACGGTCAACAATCATGTCGATAGCACCGTGGTCTAGTAGGAACTCACTGCGTTGGAAACCTTCAGGAAGGTCTTCACGTACCGTTTGTTCGATTACACGACGTCCAGCAAAACCGATCAGTGCTTTTGGTTCACCAATATTGATATCGCCAAGCATTGCCAAACTTGCAGAAACACCACCCATTGTTGGATCAGTCATAACTGAAACAAACGGTAGGCCTTTCGCAGATAAACGCTCAAGCGCAGCACTGGTTTTCGCCATTTGCATTAGAGACATCAATGCCTCTTGCATACGAGCACCACCACTTGCAGAGAAACACACTAAACCACAGTTGTTCTCGATAGCAGCATCTACCGCTTTCACGAAACGAGCACCAACAACAGAACCCATTGAGCCGCCCATGAATGAGAATTCAAAAGCACACGCTACGATAGGTAAACCCAATAGTTCGCCTTTCATTGCAACTAATGCGTCTGTTTCACCACTGTTCTTTTGAGCAGCAGAGATACGTTCTTTGTAACGCTTAGAGTCTTTAAACTTCAGCTTGTCTTGTGGCTCAAGATCAGCACCTAGTTCAACACGCTCACCTTTGTCTAGGAATGTATCCAGACGACGACGTGCTTTCATGCGCATGTGATGGTCACATTTTGGACATACTTCTAGGTTACGCTCTAGTTCAGCATGGTACAGAACCTGCTCACAAGAAGTACATTTAGTCCAAACACCCTCAGGGATAGACGCTTTACGAGATGTTACGATGTTGCTTTTTTCTAAAATCTTTTCAAGCCAACTCATGGAAGACCTTTTTGTTTCGATTCTTCCGCTTGATTGCGAAAGAAATAAATTTGGGAATTATGCGTGGGAATTAAAGCACATAAAACAGCGACTGTAGATAAAAAACTGGTTGTACCTATTTTCTGGGACTATCTTACGCACTAAACCGTAATAATTTTTGAACCTAAGTCTCACATTTAGTTCAAATTATCCGGTAAAAATAGAGGACCAATTGGCTCTCGTGGTAGCTCAAAATGTTCAGGATAATCAACATCCACCAGATACAAACCTTCCGCTTTTGCAGTTGCGCCGGCTACTTTTCGATCTTTAGCTTCTAAAAGCCACTGGATCCACTCTGGTTTCTGCTCACCTTTACCTACGGCAATAAGGCTACCCGTAATATTCCTCACCATGTGGTGAACAAACGCATTCGCTTTAATATCGATCACAATGTAGTGTCCATGACGAGTCACGTTCAAGTGAATCATGTTTCTCCATGGGCTACGAGATTGACAGTGTGTTGCCCTGAACGAAGTGAAGTCATTCTCACCAAGTAAGTACTGACCCGCTTCATGCATTTTTTTCTCATCAAGATGACCATGATAATGGCTCACACCTGAATTCAAAATGCCTGGGCGTAGTGCATGGTTAAAGATAATGTAGCGATAACGGCGGGCAGTAGCCGAGAAACGAGCATGGAAATCCTCATTCACTTCTGTCGCCCAACGAACCGCAATATCTTTTGGCATGTTGGCATTCGCGCCCATTGTCCATGCCACCATTTTACGATCGACATTAGTTTCAAAGTGAACGACTTGTCCCGTACCGTGAACACCGGCATCTGTACGACCTGCGCACATAACTTCTACAGGGTGATTCGCGACAACTGAAAGAGCCTTTTCCAATTCTTCTTGGACACTTTTCACGTCTCGTTGGCGCTGCCAACCAAAGTAGTGGGTACCGTTATATTCAATACCTAAAGCAATTTTCATGTTCTTGTTCTCTTTGAAAATGGGCGAGAAGTATATACGGAAATCAGTGCTAGCCCAAATAGGATGGGGCTAAAACTTCAATAAACAATCAGCATCGACCGAGACGATGCTGTTGAAAAACCAAATGAAACGATAGCGCTCTGTATCGCCTTAAAATAAAGGGTAGCCAACGCTACCCTTTCTGATTTGTAAATTTATCGACCGTTTAACGTATCGATAAGATTTTTTGCCTCTCGACGAATATCATCGCTGCCGTCAACGATTGCCTCTTCTAGAAGCTTAATTGCCCCTTGCGAGTCACTCATCTCGATGTAGATTTTGGCCAAATCAAGCTTACCCGCAGCTTCTGCATTGCTGTCGACATCATAATTGCCAATATCACCGATAACATCAGGGAATTCGTTAAGACCCACATCCAGTTTAAGCTCTTCATCGTCTGGATTAATGACTTCTTCACCTTCTTGCTCGACTTGAGCCATTAGCTCATCAATCGTCATGTACTGCTTATCACGACTGTTGCCTGATTCGGTTAAATTGTCTTGTTCAGCCCAATTCTCTTCTTTGATTTTCGGTTCAGCTTGCTGTTCAGCCGATGCCCAAATCTCTTGTTGGTCATCAGGCACATCATTATGCATGCTCGATTGTTGTTCTGGCGCTAGGTTAAAGCCTTTCCAGTCTTCGCCGCCGACTTCAAGCATGGCGTCAATATCTAACCCTGCGCTATCAATCGAAGTTGCGTCCAATGGCTTATCGAACATGTTGTCGACAGAGTCTTGAACATCTTCAGAAAGCAACTCAGCTAATGCTGTCTCATCAAAGTCATCAAAGCCTTCTAGTGGCTCGTCTTGAACCGCTGCAGGCGTTGAGTTTGGCTCTGAAGCCGCGCTCAGTGATTGTTCTGGCTGTGCAAAACCAGCCGGTTCAGAGTCTTCAGCATTCGAGAAATCATCAGCCTGACTATAGCTCTGCGGATTTGAGAACAGATCATGCAACGCATCTTGCTCTTCGCCTTGTGGGCTGAAAGAAGTCAGTGGTGTTGGCTTCTCAGCAAACGCATCAGAGATGGCTTCATCTTCACCATATTCCGGTAAATCAAACTCATCGAACTCTACGCCTTGGGCTTCCGCCACCGGCTCGGCATTGCTTTGCTCAATATCATCTAAAACAGAGTCTGCTTTTGCGCTTTCTTCATCGTACTCCGGAAGATCAAGGTCATCGAACTCGAACTTCTCTGTGTCAGGCGCTAAGTCTTGCTCTAACTGTGCTTCATCTGGTTCACTCACCACTTCCGCTAACGCATCGCCTTCACCAAACTCTGGTAGTTCGAAGTCATCAAGCGAGAATTCTTCTTCGCTTTCTGGTTTCGCAGTTTCAACTTGTGGTGCAGCATCTAACTGAGGCTCAGCGGTAGGTTGCGATTCAACACTTGATTGAGAGTCTATAGCAGGCGTTGCTGGCTCTGGTGTTGATTCAGCATCAGCTTCCGCTAGTGCGTCTTCTTCACTAAACTCTGGTAAGTCGAAATCATCAAACGAAAACTCTTCGTCGCCTTGCCCCTGAGCTATAACTTGGGCTTCAGTTTGAGGTTCAACACTTGGTTGAGCATCAATAGCTGGCGTTACTGGTTCTGCTGTTGATTCAGCATCAGCTTCCGCTAGTGTGTCTTCTTCACCAAACTCTGGTAGCTCAAAGTCATCAAACGAGAATTCTTCTGCGCTTTCTTGTTCTGCTATTTCTGCTTGTGGTGCAGCTGCTTCAGCTTCCGCTAGTGCATCCTCTTCACCAAACTCTGGTAGTTCAAAGTCATCAAACGAGAATTCTTCT
>NZ_JBFRTU010000020.1:15644-15896 GCF_041474275.1 Vibrio sp. 10N.222.52.B7
ATCAAACGAGAATTCTTCTTCGCCTTCTTGTCCTAGAACTTCAGCTTGTTCTGCTACTTCCGCTTGTGGTGTAGCTCCAACTTGCGGGTCAGCGACTGGTGTCACTAGCTCTGGTGTTACGTCAGTTTCCGCTAATGCTTCTGGTTCAAACGCCTCGTCTTCAATCAGCCAATCGTCGTCTTGTGGTACGCCGAATTCATTTGGAATGATCTCTGGCATATTTGCAGCTCGAACTGGCTCTGGCTCTGGCTC
>NZ_JBFRTU010000020.1:16618-16893 GCF_041474275.1 Vibrio sp. 10N.222.52.B7
CTCTGGCTCTGGCTCTGGCAAGGATTCAACGACATCTTCAAATTCGTCGCTACCTTGAATTTTAGGCTCAAAGTCAAAATCAGAGTCAATGTTCGCTGGCGACTCTACATCGTCGATGGCTTCAGCTAACCAGTCTTCAACCGTTTCTTCTTCATCTTCAGAGATATCGTTCAAAGACGATGGCGAAGCTTGCTCTTGTACGTCGGCTTCTTTCGGCTCTGGTTCTTGTTGTGCGGTTTCTTCTTTAACTCGCACTTCAAAATCTGGTTTGTCAA
>NZ_JBFRTU010000020.1:17606-39893 GCF_041474275.1 Vibrio sp. 10N.222.52.B7
TCAAAATCTGGTTTGTCAAAATCTGGTTTGTCAAAATCAGAATTCTCAGATAACAGCGAGTCGATATCCAGTTCATCATCTTCAACCGATGATGCGGTTTCTTGCGCTGATACTTCGTCGCTGTCTAAAAGAGACGCTTGCTCTGGTTCAACCATATTTTCAATTGATGGTTCAACAGGCTCTTCTATTGCTGGCAACAAATCATTGTCATCAGAAGTCATTAACTCATCAATCAACGCTTCGTCTGTTGTTTCTAGCGAGTCATCAAGCAAAGCATCCGTTGCCGGTGCGACACCGAACAAATCATCGATAAAACCATCACGATTAAAGGCTTCATCATTTTCTGGCTTAATGTCAGAACTTTCTTGAGTCATTTCAGAATCTAACGATTCATCAGTAACGACTTCAGGTTGTGGTGTTTCACTAATGTCCGGATCTTGCTCAGGCTCACCTTCAGAGGTTAACGGAGTAAGCTCAACGTCTGAGTCCTTTTCAGGCTCCTCATTGGCGTTGTCCAAATCAAAGGCTGCGTCTAACTCTTTATCAAACGTCTTATCTTCAGATTCAAGCTCGTCTTCAATGCCACTTGTCAGTAAGTCATCAAATGGGTCTAGAGATTCTGATTTTGATGCATCCGCTAAAAGCTCATCATCTGACAATTCACTATCAAGGAAATCATCCAATAAGTCGGTACTTTCGGCGTCGAGTTCGAAATCATCGTCGTCAGAGTCACCTATTAATTCATCCAAGGTTTCCGTGCTGTCTTCTGCGATGTTGAGGTCATCATCGGTCGATAAACCAGAAAGCTCTTCAAGCTCAGACAGAGAATCAAAGCCAAGAGGTTCGCTTTCAGACTCATCATCCGAATCGTCCCCTAGCATCTCATCAAGAAGGTCTGTCGAGTTACTTAGGTCTACGTCATCGCCTGCCAGTTGCTCATCAAGCAGATCAACGCTGTCTTGAGGTTCTTCATTTACGATGGGCTTATCGAACTGAGACAGAATGTTTTCGATATCATCATCAGACGCCAAACCACTGTTTAGGTTAGTGGCAATCTCATCGTCGCTATCGAGGTTGAAAGGGTCATTCGCTTGATCGTTCTGAGCAGCAACTTGGGCAAAGATGTCATCAATATCATCATTCGCTGTCGGTGAAGCTGGCTCAGGGGACTGTTGTTCAGAGATTAGAGCATCAATATCAAAATCGTCATTGCTCAAATCAACAGGCTTAGTCTCACTTTGTTGCTCAGAGATAAGCGCATCGATGTCAAAATCATCGCTTGCTGGTGTTTCAGTGCTAGAAGGCGAATCACTTTGCTCTTCCGAAATCAGAGCATCAATATCGAAGCTGTCGTCATCTTCGTCATCAAGAGCAAACAGATCATCTAATAAAGATTGGTCTAGCTCGTTGGAACCGAGATCTTCAGTTTCAGACTCTTGAGATAGTAAAGCTTCAATGTCATCAGCAGACATTGCGTTATCATCAGAAAGATCAAAGTCGACATCATCAGTATCGACGGCGCTTTCCGCTGTTTTGTCTAGCGCACGTTCCATCTCTTCAAGGCCAAGCGCTTTCTCTTCGCCATTAACACTAATGCCGTTGCTGCTGTCTAAATCTAGATCGTCGAAGTTGGTGTCTAAATCACCGTTTTCGCCAATGCTAGCAAATGGGTCATCGTCTTCACCATCTAGATTGAAATCGAGATCAGATTCATCTAAACCAGCAAAGACATCATCCTCTTCGGCTAGCGCTTGATCGTCAAACAGCTTGTTGGCGTCATCTTCCGTACCAAACAAGTCATCATCTAAAGACAGCTCGTTAAGGTCGTCCATCTCGTCGCCCAATGTAATAGGTGCAACGGTACTTGGTTCTGGCTGGAGCGGTTGTTCTTGAGTCGTCTGCTGTTGCTCATCATTTTTAGAACGACGGCCTAACAGCATCACAACGATCAAACCAATGAGCAGACCTGGAATAATCGCAAGAGCCGCCACTAACCAACCATTCGATAACAGTTCGTCAATGACACTTGGTGCCATCTTTTCAATTTCGGCGTTCTTTCTGCGCTCTTCATCAAGCAGCTTTTCCACTTCGCTACGAATGCGGTCTTCATCACTGAGCTCTGTTTTTAGCTCATCCACTTCCGATTGAACATTCGATAACATCAAACGAAGTTGGTGATTTTTCTCTTCAAGTGACAGCAGTTCAGTTTCTGAAAGCTCTAGCTGCTTCTCTAACTTGTTCATCTCTTGGGTTGGTGCAGATTGAGCTAGAGATGATTGAGTTGGAGACAATGGCTTTTTAGCAGTTTCAGTAGTGCTTACTTGCTTAGCAGGAGTAACATTTTTTGCATCAGAACTCGGCGCTTTGGGTTTTGAAGCGACAGGCTTACTTGCAGGAGCATCAAGCTTAGCAAGATGTGAGTTCATGATGTTGATAGCTTGCTGCGTCGAGCTTGCACGTGCTTGCTCTAAAGAAGGCACGCGTAGATTGCTCGCAGGCAGCAGGCTATGGATATTCTGGTTTTCAAACGCTTGTGGGTTTAAGCGATAAATAGCCAACAGAGTTTGTTGGACTGAAACGGAGTTATCAGGGCGTAACTTTGAGGCAATAGACCACAATGTATCTGAGCCGCGAGTTGGACCATAGAAACGTGAAGGCTCAGCGCTATTTGATTGCGCTCTTTGAAGTGGTTCTGAAAACGTAGGCGCTGATTGTATCTGGCCATTAGGCCCTACAACTCGAATGGAATCTGCACGAACAACGGAAATCTGAGTCGCAATGATAAAGGCAAAAGGCATTAACCACGGCTTGAAAATTTGAAACATAAAAGGCTCAGCTAGGTGCTTAAATTCGGAAAAGTGATGATCTATTAAATATATCGGATAAATGACGTAAAACTATAGAGATGAAAACAAAAAATGTGTTCCAGCAACAATATTCGCAGCAATTTCACACAATTTGACTAACAATATTTTTAATCGATTAAAAAAGCCCCACTAAAGAGTGAGGCTTTTTTATCAAAGCAATAAAGCTTAGAAGTAATCGCGAATCAGAACTTCAGCGATTTGAACTGCGTTTGTTGCTGCGCCTTTACGAACGTTATCAGCGACAACCCACATGTTTACGCCACTGTGATGGCTGATGTCGTTACGAATACGACCAACCATTACGTGGTCTTTACCACCTGCATCACGAACTTGAGTTGGGAAGTCTAGCGCTTGGAATACTTCAACACCTTCTGTGTTCTCTAGAAGCTGAACCACTTGCTCTGCACCGATTGGTGCGCGAGTTTCAATGTGTAGAGATTCTGCGTGACCGTAAAATACTGGTACGCGGACACAAGTCGGGTTCACTGTGATTGAAGAGTCAGCAAAGATTTTTTGAGTTTCCCAAACCATCTTCATCTCTTCACGCGTGTAGCCATTCTCTGTAAATTCATCGATTTGAGGAATACAGTTGAAAGCGATTTGTTGTGAGAACGCTGAGTTTTCAGCTGGCATACCGTTAAGAAGCTTAGCCGTTTGACCCGCTAGCTCATCGATACCTGGCTTACCTGCACCAGACACAGATTGGTAAGTTGAAACGTTAATACGCTCAAGGCCCACTTCATCGTGAATTGGTTTTAGCGCTACTACCATTTGGATAGTCGAGCAGTTAGGGTTCGCGATGATGTTACGGTTACGGAACTCAGCAATCGCTTCAGGGTTCACTTCAGGCACAACCAGAGGAACATCGTATTCGTAACGGAAGCGTGATGTGTTATCGATGACAACCACACCTTCATCAGCCGCAATTGGAGCCCAACGCTCTGAAAGCTCGCTACCTGCAGAGAAAAACGCAATATGTACTTGAGACCAATCGAAGTCTTCTACGTTTTGTACTTGTATTGTTTTGCCGTTAAAACGGGAAGTTTTGCCTTCACTACGTTCACTTGCTAGTAAGTGCATTTCACCGACAGGGAATTTACGCTCTTTAAGTACTTCAAGAATGGTTTCACCAACCGCACCAGTCGCACCTAAAATAGCGATATTAAATTCTTGGCTCATTGTTTCTCTCTTTTATAAAGTTGGCTTTACCATAAAACCGAGTTTAGATAACGGCGTTAAATTACAAGATTCGTCGCCCGTTAACTCGACTGCACTGTACTCTCTGCGGTCCCAATATTCTTTACGCATCTTGTCAAAAGAACCCGGCGTAACGATATTGCGACGGAATAAGGCGTCGTCTTTGCGCACATCATAGATCAACTGAGTCAAATTGTGCAGTGTTGCTTCATCCCAAGCTCTATCTAATTTCATTTGAGGTACAGGCGCTGTCGGCAATAAGTCGCTTGCATACGCACGCTGTTCAGTACCTAAAAATTCACAATAACTGTTGAAGATCATCGTGGTACCACGCGCTTTACCTTCTAAACCGTAGCCCGCTACGTGAGGCGTTGCAAAAGCGAGTAACGGAAGAAGCTCAAAGTCGACTTCAGGTTCAAACTCAAACACATCAAGCACTGCAGTGAAACCATCGGCTTTTTGCAGGCGAGCTTTTAGCGCTTGGTTATCAACCACAGGACCGCGAGCTGCATTAATCAGGATTTGATCAGCACGTAAGTTGTTCAGCACTTGCTCACTGATCAAGTGATGCGTTGGATACTCACCCGTCTTAGTAATTGGCGTGTGTAATGTAATAACGTCTGATTGTTCAAGCAAAGTCTCTAACTCAGTAAATTCGCGAGTATCACCCTCTTGCTGTTTTAGAGGGTCGTTCAGCAGAACTTTGATACCAATACCTTCAAGGCACTTCGCTAAGTAACTGCCCACTTGACCACAGCCGATAATACCAACCGTTTTATCAAAAACAGAAAAGCCTTGTTGCTGCGCAAGCACCATCATCGCACTGAACGCGTACTCAGCAACACCCACCTTGTTACAACCAGGTGCCGCAGTAAAGAAAATGCCACGCTCTTTCATCAACTCTTGGTCAACGTGATCCATGCCAGCCGTCGCAGTACCAACAAACTTCAGCTTATTGGCTTTGCTGATCAATGACTCGTTTACCTTGGTAACAGAGCGAATCATCAATGCGTCTACGTCAACTAGGTCGTCAGCTGTTAATGTGCGACCAGACTTCATTGTCACTTCCCCTAGCTGGCTAAAAAGCGCTTCAGCGTAAGGCATATTTTCGTCGATTAAGATTTTCATTTGGCGAGTACTTTTGTTGGGGTCTATCGACCTAAATGTGAATTGAAATGATTGTGCAAAATTCCACACACGGTGTCGAGTAGCAATTGGAATACATTATAAATAAAGGGCTGAATCACTGAGTCTGCACAAACAACAGGCATAAGATTCCATACCCAAATCTCAAACGGCTAAAACGAAAAATGCCCGATTGAATAAACAATCGGGCAAACATCCAGAACAAAAGGATCCTATCTCGCTCTCCAGGAGACAGAGTCTTGCGTCTGTTCAACCAGTACTAACCAAAGTCAGTACTGGTCAAGCTCTGGAAACCTTTCAATCTCTAAACCCAGATTTAAAAACTATGTTCAAAAAACACGTTTACCAACCTGCGTCTAAAAACTTTGTTCTGATGGTCATTATTACTGGGTGACCTGTGCGTGTTGAATCGGCACTAGCGCAACCCTTTAACGATTAACCTTGTCTCTGTAACTCAAGCTTAAGTTAAGCTTGGTACTTTTTGATTACTAGCGTTGCGTTCGTACCGCCGAAACCAAAACTGTTAGACATAACTGTAGTTAGCTCTTGATCACGAGCTTCAGTTACGATGTCTAGGCCAGCAGCAGCTTCGTCTAGGTTCGAAACGTTAATGCTTGGAGCGATAAAGCCGTTATCTAGCATTAGCGTTGAGTAAATAGCTTCGTGTACGCCAGCAGCACCTAGAGCGTGACCTGTCATCGCTTTAGTTGCAGAAATTGCTGGGCTGTTGCCACCAAATACTTCTTGGATAGCGCCTAGCTCTTTAACGTCGCCAACTGGAGTTGAAGTACCGTGAGTGTTCACGTAATCAACGCCATCAACGTTTTGCATCGCCATCTTCATACAACGAACCGCACCTTCACCAGAAGGAGCAACCATGTCGTAGCCATCTGAAGTTGCGCCGTAGCCTACGATTTCACCGTAGATTTTTGCGCCACGAGCAACAGCGTGCTCAAGCTCTTCGATAACTAACATGCCGCCGCCACCAGAGATAACGAAACCATCACGGTCTGCATCGTAGGTACGAGAAGCCAGCTCTGGCGTGTCGTTGTACTTAGTAGAAAGTGCGCCCATTGCGTCGAACATCATAGTCAGAGACCAATCCAGTTCTTCACCGCCACCAGCGAATACAACGTCTTGCTTACCAAGTTGGATAAGCTCCATTGCGTGACCAATACAGTGTGCAGATGTCGCACATGCAGAGCTCATAGAGTAGTTCACACCACGGATTTTGAAAGGAGTTGCTAGACAAGCAGAAACCGTAGAAGCCATTGTACGTGGAACCATGTATGGACCAACGCGCTTCACGCCTTTCTCACGGATGATGTCTACCGCGTTTACTTGGTTTAGAGATGAAGCACCACCTGAACCCGCAACGATACCCGTGCGGTCATTAGATACTTGATCTTCAGTTAAGCCAGAATCAGCAATTGCTTGCTCCATTGAAAGATAAGCGAATGCCGCTGCATCACCCATAAAGCGCATTTTTTTGCGATCGATATGGTCAGCAGGGTTCATTTTTAGGTTACCCCATACTTGAGAGCGCAAGCCATTTTCCTTGAACTGCTCTGAAGCGGTAATACCAGATTTACCCTCTTTCAGTGATGCTAAAACTTCTTCGACGTTGTTACCGATACTTGAAACAATACCCATACCGGTGATTACGACTCGTTTCATGTGACATTCCTATAATTCTAAATTCAGCTAGATGATAACTAAGAAGCCTAACAAAAGTGGTCAGCTTTCCTAGAAATTCGTACAATCCCTACCAACATATCGCTTCAAATCACAAAATGATAGATTTTATGACTTCAATTACTAATGCAGAACTGGAATGGAATGAGTCTGGCACGCCAGTTTCAGACCAATTTGACGACGTTTACTTCTCCAATGTTAACGGTTTAGAAGAAACTCGCTACGTCTTTTTAAAGCAAAACCACCTTCCAGAGCGTTGGCTTGAACATGAACAACGCCGCTTTGTGATTGCTGAAACCGGCTTTGGCACAGGTTTGAACTTTCTTGCAGTTTGGCAATGGTTCGATGCTTTTCTTAAAGATAACCCACAAGCGATGACCAAAGAGTTACATTTCATCAGTTTTGAAAAATATCCTTTAAATAAAGAGGATCTCATCAAAGCACACCAATCGTGGCCAGAATTAGCCGAGTATGCGACGCAACTCCAAGAACACTACCCTATTGCTCTACCTGAATGTCACCGCATTGTGCTGGGCGACGGTGCAATCACGCTTGATTTGTGGTTTGGCGATATTAAAGATTGCATGCCCAACGTACCAACCCCGCGTGAAGGTTTGGTTGATGCTTGGTTCTTAGACGGTTTTGCTCCGAGCAAGAACCCAGAGATGTGGAATCAAAACCTATTCAACGGCATGGCTAAGCTCGCTAAGCAAGATTGTAGCTGCGCCACCTTCACCGCTGCTGGCTTTGTTCGCCGTGGCTTAATTGAAGCTGGCTTTGAAATGAAAAAGGTCAAAGGCTTTGGTACTAAGCGAGAAATGATCGCCGGCCGACTTGGCGAAAAGCACGCTCACACCAACATCAAACCTTGGTATGGCCTCGCTCAACACACTGAATCCCAAGACATTGCGATCATTGGTGGTGGTGTCGCCAGTGCTGCATTAGCCAAAACGCTAAGCCGTCGTGGTAAAAACATCACCCTTTATTGTGAACATCCACAAGCTGCGGGCAATGCCTCAGGTAACAACCAAGGTGCGATTTACCCGCTATTAGGCGAAGCGACCTCGAACGTGTCTCGCGTGTTTGGCCCGGGATTACTGTTTGCTCGTCAATTTATTAATCAAGCGGCTCAGTCTATTCAATTTGATCACAGCTGGTGTGGCGTGAACATCTTGATGTGGGATCAAGGCTCCACTAAAAAGCTCAACCGCATGTTGGAAGGCAACTTCCACACCGACCTGATTCAGCGTTTATCGCCAGAGCAAGCCAACGAAAAGATTGGCTTACCCGTCGATAAAGAGAGTGTTTACTTTCCGCTGGGTGGTTGGTTAAGCCCTCTTCAACTGACTCAAGGCTTGATTGGCAAGCTAGAAGAGAGCAACCAAGTGAGCGCACACTATCAACATCAAGTAACGCAACTTGAGTGGCTCGAAGCTGAAAAACAATGGTTACTGACGATTGAGGCACCTCAAGGTGAGATTCAAACTAAGCACGACCAAGTAGTTGTCGCAAACGGACACAAGTTCACTCAGTTTGAACAAACTCAGCCAGTACCACTGACTCCGGTTAAAGGCCAAGTGAGCCATATTCCGACCACGGAAAATCTCAGCCAGCTAAAAACCGTGTTGTGCTTTGATGGCTATTTGACGCCACAGAACCCCAACAATGGTCATCACTGTATTGGTGCGAACTACGACAAAACCAATATCGACCAAGAATTTGATATTGAGGTTCAGCAGCACAATGGCGAGCGCCTACATGGGTCACTACCAGACCAAGCATGGACAAAAGATGTCGATACCAGTGACAACTTAGCGCGCCAAGGTATCCGAAGCGTAAGCCGTGACCACCTTCCGTTTGTCGGAAACGTTGGTGACTTTGAAGCCATTAAGGAGCAGTACCAAGATCTCCACAACTTCAACCCGCAGCGTGACTCGGTTGAGGATGTAGAAACGGTAACAAGCTTCCCTAACCTTTATTGCTTTATCGGACTGGGTTCACGTGGTTTGAGCTCTGCACCATTATTGGCTGAAGTATTAGCATCACAGATCTGTGGCGATCCGCTGCCCTTGCCTGTTGATGTGCTTGAGGCGATTCACCCAAGTCGAATGTGGGTACGCAGACTGCGTAAAGGTAAGGCATTAACGGCTGGATGGGTTGCTGACAAGCATTCTAAATCAAAGCCGTAGTTTCTAGTTCAGCTATTTTGAACATCTGAAATTTTTGAATATCTGAAACTAATAAGTTAAAAGCTAAAAAGCCCGAGCGACATTGTGTCGCTCGGGCTTTTTGTTATTCGTGTTGCTCTAAACTGATGTTCTAAACGAAGCTGTATTTACAGCTTAGCAACCGCGTCTTTAATCTGTAGAACGATCTCTTCGTTGCTGATAGAACCAGATTCAAAGTCGAAGTTATCGTAGAAGCTTGGTACTGAAACTGACGCTTGCACGTTGCCACCGAAGTAAGGTGCAGAACCTGTCGCTGCGCCCAGTACTGTTTGCGCCCCACCAGGGCCAGGAGAAGTCGCTAGGTAAACCGCCGGCTTCTCGCCAAACACTGAACGCTCAATACGTGTCGCCCAGTCAAATAGGTTTTTATACGCTGCTGGGTAGTGACCATTGTGTTCTGCGAACGAAATAACAAACGCATCAGCTTCAGCTAGGTCGCGTAGGAATGCTTGAGCACCTTCCGCTTGGCCAATCTCTTTTTCAGTGTCTTCACTGAACATAGGAACATTGTAATCGTTGATGTCTAGGACTTTTACTTCAGCACCTTCAATCAAGTTTGCTGCGTAAGTTGCTAGTGTTTTGTTGATTGAGGTAGAACTTGTGCTTGCGCCAAATGCGATAACTTTCATGATGTGACCTTTCTGTAATTCCGTTAAGTGGGATTAGAATAACGTAGTAAGAAAATGTAACCATCACAAGAAATGAACGGACTCATTCAAAAATTTCGAACGAGTCTCAAATAAACCAGTTCGCTCAGCAAAATGGGAAAGGAAGGGACTGAGCGGATAGTATTAATACATCGAGATTAAGCTTGGTTTTGTAGCTCAACCCAAAGGTCATTAACGATAGTGCGGTCTGCTGGTGTTAGTTCAGAGCGAGCGTCGTCTAGGCTCTGTTCAATACGAGCTTTTACTTCAGCCACATCTTCAATGCCTTCTTCTTCACATGAAGCCACTGAAAGAGAAATATGACCACGTAAGTAACCACCAGCAAACAGTTCATCGTCTGATGCGTTTTCAATGCGAGCATCAATTACTTCAAGTAGTTTTTCTTCAAATTCGATAATCATAATATTCTCTTATTTCACAATAAATTGGCTAGCACATAAAGGTTCTACATCGTAGAAGCTGCGTAATGCTTCAGAGAGCATTTTCACGCGAGGCGGAAAGCCTACTTCAAAGATACCCATAACTTCGCTATGTACTTTATTCATAAAGGCCAAACGATCTGGCTCAAAATCGCCGTGTAGATTGTCACAGCTGACATTAAAAGGAAAGCCTGCGCTCATCGCAATGATCCATTCATACGCTTGTGGGCGAATTTCTACTTTTTCAAACTCAGCTTGAACCGACTCAGTTCGGCCATCAGGCTCATACCAGTAACCAAAATCTTCCAATAAACGACGCTCAGGACCAGCCACACACCAGTGTGCTATCTCGTGAAGTGCTGACGCGTAAAAGCCGCGAGCAAATACGATACGGTGATGAGAAACCTCCCCATCGGCTGGCAGGTAAATAGGCTCGTCCGCTCCCAGTTCTAGCTTGGTATTAAAGCTCTCGAAAAAGGTTTGATTGAAAATGTCGATGATATCTGGGTATTGGTGCGTCATAAGATCAAATTTAAATAAAAAGAACTGGGGCATTTTGCGTTTTTTTAAGCGCTCGGTAAAGCCCTATCACTGGCAATGACATTAGGTTCATCATAATACTTTACGATGACAATCGATTGCTGATCCCAGATTACACCATTTTGAGGTGAATGATTAGTTTAGCTAATCTGAAATGCCTATTCACGGTACAAATATTCATTCGTCAATCAGCGTTTTTACTACTACACTCGCGCTTCATTTTTATATCCCTATGGCCTATAAGACTCCAATTTATAGACCTATATTATAGAGCTACAGCAATGCTACTAAGTGTTTTGTATATCATTGGCATCACGGCAGAAGCCATGACCGGCGCTCTCAGTGCTGGCAAACAAAAAATGGATTGGTTTGGTGTAATGTTGGTTGCGAGTGCAACGGCAATTGGCGGCGGTACAGTACGCGATATCTTACTTGGCCATTACCCTTTAGGTTGGGTTGAAAACCCTCAGTATCTGGCCATCACCTGTATAGCAGGTGTTATTACAACCGGGTTGGCGAAATGGGTTATCAAGCTAAAAGGTTTGTTTATTCGCTTGGATGCCTTAGGCCTAATCGTATTCAGTATCATTGGTACCAAAGTAGCGATGACCATGGGTCTGCACCCGATGATTTGCATGGTATCGGCATTAGTGACAGGTGTCTTTGGTGGTTTGTTACGTGACCTTATCTGTCGTCAAACACCATTGGTGTTACATGAAGAGCTGTATGCCTCTGTCGCACTTGTCGCTTCAGGTTTGTACCTAGGTTTGCTTGAGCTTGGCATCAACGACGTCACGGCGACAATTGTGACGCTTGTAGTTGGTTACTTGCTGCGCATGGCGGCTGTAAGATTCAAATGGAGTTTGCCTTCGTTCCAGCTTGATCCTGAAAGTTCAGTGCATTAATGGATTAAGAGCCTTAAGCTGCTAGCTGTCTTTAATGACGATAGTCGCTAACCGGACGAATAATCCTGCTAATGTGAAAAAGGGTTACTTCATTACGAAGCAACCCTTTTTTGTTTCTACCAATTCTATTCTAAATAAAAAGAAGCAGAATTAGATTTGTGGTGTTTCAGTTGTCACACCAAAGTTTTGACCACGATGACGTAGCAAGTGGTCAAGCAGCACGATAGCCAGCATTGCTTCTGCAATAGGTACCGCACGGATGCCAACACATGGATCGTGACGACCTTTCGTGATTAGCTGCGTTGCTTCACCATCTTTCGTGATTGTGTCACCAGGTACAGTGATGCTTGATGTTGGTTTAAGCGCAATGCTTGCCACAATATCTTGACCAGTAGAGATACCACCTAAGATACCGCCAGCATGATTGCTGCTGAAACCTTCTGGAGTTAATGGGTCACGGTGTTCACTACCGCGTTGATTAACAACATCGAAGCCATCACCAATCTCAACACCTTTCACAGCGTTAATGCTCATTAGAGCGTGCGCGATGTCAGCATCTAGACGATCAAAGATTGGCTCACCAAGGCCTACTGGCACTTTAGTCGCAACCACTTGAATCTTCGCACCGATCGAGTTGCCTTCTTTTAGCAAGTCACGAATCAGTTGATCAAATTCTGGTACTTTGTCGGCATCTGGACAGAAGAAAGCGTTGTTTTCAATCTCGTTCCAATCCACTTTATCAATTGAGATATCACCCATTTGAGAAAGGTAAGCTTGGATTTCAACACCAAATTCTTGTTTTAGGTATTTCTTCGCAATTGCACCTGCAGCAACACGCATTGCAGTTTCACGAGCTGAAGAACGACCACCACCTCGGTAATCACGCACACCGTACTTTTGATGGTACGTATAGTCAGCGTGGCCAGGGCGGAACTTGTCTTTAATTTCGGAATAGTCTTTAGAGCGTTGGTCTGTATTTTCAATCAATAGACCAATAGAAGTACCCGTAGTTTGGCCTTCAAATACACCTGATAAGATTTTCACTTCATCCGCTTCACGACGAGCCGTTGTATAGCGAGAAGTACCAGGGCGACGACGATCCAAATCTCTTTGAAGGTCTGCTTCGGTAATTTCTAATCCTGGTGGGCACCCATCTACGATACATCCTAGTGCGATACCGTGACTTTCTCCGAACGTGGTCACGCGGAAATGTTGTCCGATACTGTTTCCTGCCATTACTTCCTCTAAATCAGCTATTGAGCAGAAGGTTTGATTCCTAAACCGACTGGCTAATAGCTTTACTTGTCTATTCTTCGTGAATTCATAGTGGCTTTATTACCAAATGATGTAAACCCCAAAAAACGAACAATTTTAACTTTCTATTACATAAGCCGAATGAAACGAATAACAGAAGAAAATGAGTCGCGCTTGAAAAGAAGTGTTTTATGATGTGTAAAATGCAAAAAACCCGACAACTCGGAGAGTTATCGGGTTTCTTTAAATAATGGCACGCCCTGAAGGATTCGAACCTTCGACCACCTCCTTAGAAGGGAGGTGCTCTATCCAGCTGAGCTAAGGGCGCGCTACAGGAACGAATTATACGAATTCGAATCAGTAAAGCAACGGCTTTATGTAACATTCTGATCTAAGTGGGTAAAAAAAGGCCAACAAACATATAAGTGTTGGAAAATAGACCAAAGCAAACGTTTGCTTGATGGTAATCAAAAAGATTTTCTGGAATAATGCGCCAAAAACATCAGCCACTAACTTGAATATCAATACTAAGGAAATTCATGACTGCTCAAAATATTGATGGAAAGCTAATTTCTCAAACGGTTCGCTCCGAAGTTGCTGCACGTGTAAAAGCTCGTACTGAAGCTGGATTACGCGCTCCGGGCCTAGCGGTTGTTTTAGTGGGTGAAGACCCTGCTTCTCAGGTTTACGTTGGAAGTAAGCGTAAAGCGTGTGAAGAAGTTGGCTTTGTATCTAAATCTTACGACTTGCCAGCCACTGCGACAGAAGACGAATTGTTAACACTGGTAGACCAACTGAACGACGATCCAGAGATCGACGGTATTCTTGTTCAACTGCCTCTACCAGCAGGCATTGATAGCACTCACGTCCTTGAGCGTATCACGCCAGAAAAAGACGTTGATGGCTTCCACCCTTACAATGTCGGCCGTTTGGCTCAGCGCATGCCTAAGCTTCGCTCTTGTACGCCAAAAGGCATCATCACGCTGCTTGACCGTTACAACATCGACTTACGTGGTAAACACGCGGTTGTGGTTGGCGCATCAAACATTGTAGGTCGCCCAATGACGCTAGAACTTCTTCTAGCAGGTTGTACGACGACAACATGTCACCGCTTCACCAAAGACCTTGAAGGTCACGTGCGTCAAGCAGACGTGGTTGTAGTTGCCGTTGGTAAACCTAACTTCATTCCTGGCGCTTGGATTAAGAAAGGCGCTGTTGTGGTCGATGTTGGTATCAACCGTTTAGAATCTGGCAAACTAGTGGGCGACGTTGAATACGACGTAGCGAAAGAAAGCGCAAGCTTCATCACACCTGTGCCGGGTGGTGTTGGCCCAATGACGGTTGCGAGCCTAATCGAGAACACCATGATCGCTTGCGAGCAATTTCACTCGAAGTAGTCCGCAGCGCATATAAATAAAATTAGAAAGCCGCAACGTGATGAACGTTGCGGCTTTTTTGATGCTTTGGTACTTAGCTATTCGTTTTTACAACGGGGTGACTCGCTTTTGATGAAGTGCTCGTTGCTACTTATCTGGAGTCTCGACTTTTTCCGTCTGTTCAGAAGGCGGTAATAAACTAATAAGCTCACACTCCGTTGATATGAGTTTTTCCAACTCAGATCCTTGTGTAATTAAACGGAAATCACCGCCATTAATCACCCCAAGAGGAATGGCTTTAGGATACAAAGCGTTAAACTCTTTTAAATCAAATGCCTCGGTCAAACCTGTACTTTTAATTTGGCTACCCTGAGCCATCAACGAGTTAAGCTTAGAATAGGTGATCCCTTCCGAAAACAGACTTCTATTGCCATCGCGGCTCACTTGGTGCCTTTCATGTTTATTCTCTGAGGATTCAAGCTCAAACACCTTATTCTCACCAAACTCGTCTTGATAGTGCATGCTAACTAACGGGTTGGTTTGACGATAAGGCGACACGATCATCGCACGCCCTATTCCATCCAATTCCAGATTATTTTCAGCGTGGCTCGAAGCTGGGTTACCAAAATAAACATTCAAGTTTTCCATGCGCGCTAAGCGAATGCTTTCCCAGTTGGTATCGGCAAGCACACTGTTGATGTTGTGTGTCGCCAACACTTTGGCAAACTGGCGTGAAAACTGAGTCGCACCAAAGAAGATAACGCCTTGCGCTTTCTCTTGAGTGACCCCTAGCCTTCTCGCCCACCAACTCGCGGTAAGGCTCTGAATCACAACCGTACCGATGATGACCAAGAACACCATTGGCACCAGTAAATCTGCGCCTTCAATTAATTGCTTCTCTTGAAGTTTGATTGCAAACAGAGAAGAAACCGCGGCTGCAACGATCCCGCGCGGTGCCATCCAGCTCAAAAACCATTTATCCGCAGAGGTAAGATCCGTGCCGATCCCGCTGATCCACACACTCAAAGGACGCGCCACCAGCATCACTACCGCTAACAAGCCAACCCCACCCCAACCTATCGAGAGGAAGGTTCCGGAGTCGAGCCTGCTCGCTAACAGAATAAACAACGCAGAAATAAGTAACACGGTCAGGGTTTCTTTGAATTCGATGATGTCTTCGATATCCAAGCCCTTCACGTTGGCAAGCCAGATCCCCATGATGGTCACGGTTAATAAACCCGATTCTTCACTCAGATCATTAGAAAACGAGAACGCCGCCAACATTAGCGTCAGCACAGCCACATTACGTAAATAGTGCGGTACCCAATGCCCTTGCAGCATCTTGGCAATCAAATGGCCACCGATGATCCCTAAGCCTAAACCTATGACTAACGTCAGGCCCAGAGCTGACAGAACGTGTCCGGTAGGGTCGGCAGAAGAAACAATGTACTCGTAGACGAGAACCGCAAACAGAGCGCCAATCGGATCAATTACTATCCCTTCCCATCGCAAAATGCTGCCAAGAGAAGCTTTGGGCTGAATACTACGCAGCATAGGCACAATCACTGTCGGGCCCGTCACCACTACCAAGGCTCCGAATAGCGCCGCTAATGGCCAATTAAAGTTAACAAAGTAATAAGCACCGACCACGATACACGCCCATGTAATCAGCATGCCGACACTCACTAGATGAGTCACCATGCGACCATGGCCTCTGATCTCCTTGAAATTAAGCGTCAATGCGCCTTCAAACAGAATGATGGCAACACCTAATGAAATCAGCGGAAATAGCACTTCGCCAAAAATGGCATCTGGGTTAAGGACATTTAAACCGGGGCCCAATAGCAGGCCGACAATGAGAAGAGGGAGAATAGCGGGAAGACGTAAACGCCAGCCCAGAAGCTGACAGGCTAAAGACAAGAGTCCAATTAGCGCCAAAGAAGAAGTAATCGACAAATCCATTTATGCCCCTAAATAATTTGTGCCACACCCTGTGATACAAACCTATTTGCTAAAACAAGAAAGCCTACGTCATTAAACTATAGGCTCTCTTTTTCGTGCTGACCGAATATTATTGTGATTAATCAGTCACTTTACTATAGGGGAAATAAAGTGACTGACTCATCCACTCGGTGCTTAATGATTAAACTAGGTACTTACAGTGAAAGTACCACGCCAGCAATCGCGGCACTCATTAGGTTAGCAAACACACCTGCACAAATCGCTTTAAAGCCGTATTGTGAGATGAAAGAGCGACGCTCTGGTACCAAGCTACCTAAGCCACCGATAAGAATCGCCATGGTAGAGATGTTAGCAAAGCCACATAGAGCGAAAGTTACGATCGCTTGCGAGTGCTCACTTAGCGCCTCTTTAGCATCCATTAGTTGGATGAAAGCCACGAACTCGTTCACGACAATCTTGTTACCGATCAATGAGCCCGCAACCACAGCCTCAGACCACGGCACACCGATCAGCCATGCAACGGGTGCGAACACATAACCTAGTAGAAGTTCGAAGCTTAGGTTTACGCCAAACCAACCACCAACAATACCTAGCAAGCCATTCAGCATTGCAATCACACTGATAAAGGCAAGTAGTGTCGCCCCCACCGCAACGGCAATACGAAGTCCAGACATAGCCCCATCTGCCATTGCCTCAACTACGTTTGTTGCTCGTGGAATTTCAACGTCAGACTCAATATTTTCTTGAGCGTCATCTGCGCTACCTGGTACTAAGATCTTAGCCATCAATAGGCCAGCAGGTGCAGACATAAATGCAGCTGCGATCAGGTAATTTAGATCAACGCCAAGCGATGCGTAACCCACTAGCGTACCACCAGCGACAGAAGCCAAACCACACACCATCACAGCAAACAGTTGTGAATCCGTCATGTGCTTCAAGTAAGGCTTAACCACCAATGGAGCTTCAATCATGCCAACGAAAATGTTTGCAGTCGCAGACAGTGACTCCGCACGACCTGTGCCCAAAAACTTTTGTAGTGCGCCACCGATAAGGTTGATCACCTTTGGCATAAAGCCGATGTGGTACAAACCAGAGATCAGTGCAGAGAAAAAGATAATGATGCCTAGAACGTTAATCGCGAAAACAAATCCGTTATTCGTTAGGCCACCAAATAGGAAGTTAATCCCCTCTTGACCGTAGTTGATCAAGCTAGATACCGCACCTGTGGCTGCATTCAACGCTTCTTTACCCATTGGTACATACAGAACCAACAGCGCGAATGAGATTTGTAATAAGAAAGCCAAAGAGACTGTTCTTAGTGGAATATTTTTTCTGTCCGTAGATAGTAACCAAGCGGCAACTAAAATAGTGATAATTCCAAGTAGCGAAGCCATGTGCGTCAACCTAAAAGTTGTAGGTAGGAAAGGCGACGCATTCTATAGAGGAAATCGTTTGCGGCAAGCTGAGGTTGTTAATGTGATGTTGGGGTAATCACGATTTAACTATGAGTATAATTAAGTTATTGAATTTTAATAATTAACTTTGATTAAAAAGCGTACTTTTTCCATATGGAAATTATATTTATAGATTAGGAAACAGTTAGCGATGCAGTTCAACGCAAGTTTTGAGGTTTTTGTCCCAATACGTCGGCGACCCGATATGATCTTTAATGAACTCAATCACTGCCGAAAGCTTCTTCGGCATATTCTTTCGGCTCGGGTAAACGGCATAGAATGGCATTAATTGACTCGCTCTCCATTCCGGCAAAACTTGGATTAATTTGCCCGTTCTAAACTCTTCTTTTACTAAGTAAGTTGCTAAGTAAGCCACACCCCACCCTGATACGGCTGCGTCTCGCACGGCCTCAGCTAGATCCACCGAGTAATCACCCGCTACTTTAACGCTAAGGTTCTCTTGGCCATTATCAAATGCCCACGAGGTGTAATCTCGTTCACGGCTGCGATAGATAAGACAGTTATGGTCAATCAGATCAGAAGGCACATGTGGCGTCCCGGCCTTAATCAAATAGTCCGGTGATGCAGCCACCACAAACTGGCTGTCAGCCAATCGCTGAGCAATATAACCTTCTGGCAGATCTTCGTTGTTGGTGATCCATAGGTCCAGTCGCTCTTCAATCATATCCACCTTGTAGTCAAACAAGTGAACCTCGATTCTCAGCTGAGGATAAAGTTGTCTGAGCTGATCAATCGCAGGAATGATATGTAAAGTGCCAAATGACTGTGACAACCCAACACGCAATATTCCAGAGATGTCATCACGCTGGCTGTCCATATCCATTTGAGCGGCTTTTACCGTGTTAAACAGTTGCTCACAGTGCTGATAGAACACTTCCCCTGCTTCGGTCAGCGTTAAGCTACGTGTGGTGCGTTGTACCAACTTGATACCAATAGAGTCTTCAAGCAAAGCAACTTGCTTACTAATGTGAGACACCGAAACGTTCAAGCTTTTTGCAGCACTGGTAAAGCCTTCGTGCTTGATCAGCGCATGGAATATCACCATCTGTGCAGCTCTATCTGTTAGCACAAGATCACCTTATTAAATCTCTGAAATATAAAATCAAAAAGGACTCCGAAGAGTCCTTTAGTTCGTTCTGCCTATGGTAGGCCAAATGCTATTCAAAGCGACTTAGGTCTGTTAATCAAACTTAATTCTGTCGGCTAGATGGCTTACTGCCAAAGCAAAGTAGTAAGAACGATTCCACTTCATTAACACATTGTAGTTGTTATAAATGAGGTACGAACGTCCGGTTTCATCATCCGGCATGATTAACCAAGCTTTAATGTCTTCATCAAGTGTTGGCAGTGGGCGCTCGTCATAGCGTTTAATACCGAGTTCAGACCACTCTTTTAAGTATTTCGCTTTGTCTTCGTCTCGACCTTGTAAATCGATCGACACAGTTGACGGAACATGAACCTGACGACCCCAAGTATATTTGTCATCCCACCCTGATTGGCTGAGATAATTGGCCGCCGAAGCAAATACGTCTTCTTCAGTGCCCCAAATGTCTTTCTTGCCATCACCACTGCCATCAGCGGCGTAAGCTAAGAATGAGCTTGGCATAAACTGAGGTTGACCCATCGCACCAGCCCAAGAGCCTTTCATCTCTTTTGGTGCAATATGGCCTTGATCAAGAATCTTCAATGCCGCCATCGCTTCGCTACGGAAGAAAGCTTCTCGGCGTCCTTCATAAGCCATGGTCGTTAGGGCGTCGATAACGCTGTAATTGCCCGTGAACTTACCAAAATTACTCTCAACGCCCCATAGCGCGACAATGAATCTTGGTTGAACACCATATTCATCACCAATACGCTTTAACGCGGTGTAATGCTCCTTGTAGAGTGACCTTGCTTGCTTCACTTTCCAATCTGGAACCGCTCGTGGAATGTATTCATCCAGAGTCAGTTTTTTCTCAGGTTGGTTTTTGTCGGCTTTTACCGCTCTTGGCTTAAACGTTACACCATCAAAGGCTTCATCAATGATCGCTTCAGAGATGCCTTCTTCACGGCCTTGTTGTTTTAGTTTTTCTACATATTGCTCGAAGCTCAGTTCTTCAGCTTGTACTGAACTTATGGTCAGGCTATTACCCAATAGTAATGCCGACACAGCCAATATGGTTTTCGAAAATTTACTCAACGATCACTCCTCCTTGAATTGAGGTGGCTATCACTCTTCGTCTTGAGATTTCTGTTGAGCTTTACGCTCTTTATGAAGCTCAAGTTCGTTAACTGGTGGTGGCGGAACCTGTAAAAAGAAACCATCGGTATTCAGTGATTCTTTCACTTTTTCGATGTTTACTTGAGCCAGTTTACGGCCATCCATTTTAATTACCATTACAAAACTAGGTTTACCAAACATTTGCATCAATGCGTCAGGAACTTGTGAAAAATCATCCTTCTTAGGGATATAAAGGTATGTTCCTTCTTTCTTTGAGCTTTTATATATAGAACACAGCATGACAAACCTTTTAATTGATTATGACTACAAAACTCTCACTTGCGAGATCAATAGTTTATGTTAGGGAAATATTGGGAACAAAACGTCCATTTGACAACAAGATTACTTGCTGTGCTTGGTTTGGGAATATAACATGATAAACCTAGTTTCAGGCAATGCCCTTTATTTTATTGATAAAGAAATTGTACTAATCCGCTATTGAGGTCCTGTAGTTTTTCGATGTCTAGTAACCCAGATCTAAAAGGTAGCAGCTTTACGCTATCTGTTTTGCACTTATCCGATGATCAAGTCGAAAATGCAGTCTCTTTTCTTCAAGAGAAAGTAGACCAAGCACCTACGTTTTTCGCTGCCGCACCTGTTGTTATCAACATCAGTAAAGTCGCGGGCGATATCGATTTTGTGCAACTTAAAAATGGTATATCTCAAGCGGGCATGATCCCGGTTGGTGTGGCAGGCTGTTCTGATAAGCGAATGCAAAACCTCGCTAAAGAAGCCGGTTTTGCAGTGATGACGGCAAGCAAGTCGCCATCTCAAGCTCCAGCGAAAATGGCACCAATCAAGGTGATTAGAACCCCTATTCGTTCTGGTCAGCAGGTTTATGCGAAAGATGGCGATCTATTGATACTCAGCCATGTGAGTGCAGGCGCGGAAGTGATTGCCGATGGCAGCATCCATATTCATGGCACTTTACGCGGCCGTGCGATTGCAGGTGCAAGTGGTCAAACTGAAGCAAAAATAATTTGTAATGACTTACAAGCCGAGCTGGTTTCCATTGCTGGAAATTACTGGCTCAGCGATCAAATTGAAAGCGAGTACTGGCAGAAGAAAACCATGTTCAGTATGGCAAACGATGTATTACACGTTGATGTCCTCGCAATATAAGAGAAATAAAAGGAAAACAGAATGGCACGCATTATCGTTGTAACGTCAGGTAAAGGCGGGGTAGGCAAAACGACCTCCAGTGCAGCTATTGCCTCGGGTCTGGCTTTAAAAGGAAAGAAAACCGCAGTTATCGACTTTGATATCGGTCTGCGTAACCTAGATTTAATCATGGGTTGTGAGCGTCGTGTTGTGTACGACTTCGTTAATGTTATCAATGGTGAAGCGACGCTGAACCAAGCGATGATCAAAGACAAGCGCACAGAGAACCTGTTCATTCTTCCTGCTTCTCAAACTCGTGATAAAGACGCACTAACAAAAGATGGTGTTCGTCGTGTATTTGATGAACTGGATGAAATGGGCTTTGATTTCATCATCTGTGATTCTCCTGCGGGTATCGAACAAGGCGCTCTTATGGCGTTGTACTTCGCTGATGAAGCGATTGTAACCACCAACCCAGAAGTCTCTTCAGTACGCGATTCAGACCGTATTCTAGGTATTCTTGACTCTAAATCTCGTCGTTCTGAAGACGGCTTAGAGCCAGTGAAAACACACCTTCTATTGACTCGCTACAACCCAGCACGTGTAACTCAAGGTGAGATGCTCAGTGTTGAAGACGTTGAAGAAATCCTGCACATCTCTCTACTGGGTGTAATTCCAGAGAGCCAAGCGGTACTGAACGCATCGAACAAGGGTGTTCCAGTTATCTTTGACGAAGCAACCGACGCAGGTATGGCTTACAATGATACTGTAGAGCGACTACTGGGTAGCCAAGTTGACTTCCGCTTCTTAACGGAACAGAAGAAAGGCATCTTCAAACGACTGTTCGGGGGCTAATGCACAATGTCATTATTAGAGTTTTTTAGACCACAGAAAAAGACAACCGCAAACCTAGCCAAAGAACGTTTGCAGATCATTGTTGCCGAACGACGCAGCCATGACGACCCAGCGCCGTCTTACCTGCCGCAACTAAAAGAAGACATCTTGAAGTGTATTGCCAAGTACGTTGAGGTCGATCCATCAATGGTTGATCTGACTTTTGAACACAAAGATGACGACATCTCAGTGTTAGAGTTGAATGTTAAGCTTCCAGAAGAAGATCGATAATCTTTCTGAACAAGATTGGCAGGTAATACACTTGCTTGTATTGATTGAATAAAAAAGAGAGCCTAGGCT
>NZ_JBFRTU010000021.1:0-36723 GCF_041474275.1 Vibrio sp. 10N.222.52.B7
TCTCGTATCTCGTATCTCATATCTCGTATCACAGATACAAAAAAGCCTCGCTATAGCTATATAGCGAGGCTTTGGAATTTTTATGCGCCCTTAAAATAGGGAGCGTTAACGTAAGGTCTGAATTACTTCAGCATACCTTCGTTAGCGTTCTCACGAACGTGCTTAAGAATAGACTTAACACCACGTGCGCTTGAAGCAACAACATTACCAGAAGTCATGTAATCAGTACCGCCAGCAAAGTCAGTCATGATAGCACCAGCTTCACGAGCGATTAGATCGCCAGCTGCTAGATCCCATGGCTTAAGGCCAAGTTCTAGGTAACCATCAACACGGCCAGCTGCTAGGTAACATAGGTCAAGAGCAGGAGAACCTGTACGACGGAAATCAGCACAGTCGATGAATAGACCAGAGATGATCTTCATGAAAGATTCAGAGTGTTGTTTTTGCTTGAATGGGAAACCAGTCGCTAGAACAGTACCTTGAAGGTCTTTTAGTTGAGTAACACGCATACGAGCGTTGTTAAGTTGAGCGCCAGCGCCACGTTGAGCTGTGAATAGCTCGTTTAGCATTGGGTCATAAACACAAGCAACTTCTGTACGACCGTTCATGCGAACAGCGATAGATACAGAGAAGTGAGGGAAACCTTTTACAAAGTTGTTGGTGCCATCCAGTGGGTCAACGATCCATTGTACATCAGAGTCTTTACCTTCAGTCAGGCCTTTCTCTTCAGAAATAATGCTGTGCTCTGGGTAAGATGCTTTGATTGTCTCAATGATCATGTACTCAGCTTCTTGAGCAATGTTAGTAACGTAATCGTTGTTACCTTTTAGAGACGATTCGATCTTATCAGTTGTTTCTAGAGATTTAGCAATATGGTTGCCAGCTTTACGCGCAGCGCGTATCGCAATGTTTAGCATTGGATGCATATGGTTTTTCCCACAAGATGTTAAAGAACAATTTAAAGCGGCGGCGAGTATACCAAAGTTTTACCAAAAGGGAAGTGGTTATTTTTTGAACTCTTGGTTTCACATTACGCGAAGGGTCTGACCATTTTACTTTGCTATGTGTTAATATCTCGCGATTATTTTTAAAGTGGTGTCATATAGCATGTTAGACAATGTAAAAGTCGTTCTGGTTGGTACGTCTCATTCGGGAAATATCGGATCAGCAGCTCGCGCAATGAAAGTGATGGGTTTGAGTCAATTAGTTCTTGTAGACCCTCAATGTGAAGTTGACGAGCAGACCTTAGCACTGGCTGCGGGTGCTGGTGACATCGCAGAAAACGCGACCATTGTGTCTACATTGGATGAAGCCGTAAAAGACTGTGGTTTGGTGGTTGGTTCAAGTGCTCGTTCAAGAACGCTTGAATGGCCAATGCTAGAGCCTCGTGAATGCGGACAAAAGTTTGCCGTTGAAGGTCAAAAGCACCCAGTCGCATTAGTCTTCGGCCGTGAGCGCACTGGCTTGACTAACGATGAGCTTCAGAAGTGCCACTTCCATGTATGTATCCCAGCCAACCCTGAATACAGTTCACTGAACCTAGCAATGGCGGTACAAACGCTAAGCTATGAAGTTCGCGTGGCACACCTTGATATGGTTGCGAGCCAATATCAACCACAGCAACAAGATGAGTACCCACGTCACGAAGAACTAGAAATGTTCTATGAACACCTTGAAAAAGTGATCATTGATACCCAATTTATCTCTAAGGATAAACCGGGTCAGGTGATGAATAAACTACGTCGTCTGTTCAGTCGAGCTCGTCCAGAGTTGCAAGAGATCAACACTCTACGCGGCATTTTGACTTCAATTGAGAAGAGCAAAAACGACAAATAAAAACCACAAAAACTCTAAGGGTGAATACTTGACTAAAATAGTCAACTAAATACTTGACCAATTTAGTCGGGTATGGGAAGATTCCAACCACATAAACAATGTGGATTCGGTGTGATATGAAACTTACATCTAAAGGAAGATATGCGGTAACAGCTATGCTAGATGTAGCACTGCATTCGCAAAAAAGCCCAGTTCCTCTGGCTGATATTTCAGAGCGACAGGGCATCTCATTATCTTACTTAGAACAGCTATTTTCTAAGTTACGTAAAGCTGGCTTAGTTGCTAGTGTTCGTGGTCCTGGCGGTGGTTACCGTTTAGGTGCTGAAGCGAGCGACATCGCTGTCGGAACTGTAATTGCTGCAGTAGACGAATCAGTTGATGCAACTAAGTGTCACGGTCGAGCAGATTGCCAAGGTGGTAGTCGTTGTTTAACTCACACTCTTTGGCGTGATTTAAGCTCCCGAATCAGCAGCTTCTTAAATGACATTACGCTCGGTGAGCTAATGAAAGATAACGAAGTTTTAGAGATTTCTGATCGTCAAGATATCGATCTTGCGGTTAATAATGGTTTTGCACATAAAAATACGAGCACTACAACGATTAGTGCAGCACCTCACGGTGTTAATGCCCGCTCTTAGCGGTCAGTTTTTACATTGGAGTAGAAAATGAAACTGCCTATTTACTTTGACTATTCAGCTACATGCCCAGTCGATCCACGTGTTGCTGAAAAAATGGTTCAGTGCATGACGATGGACGGTAACTTCGGTAACCCTGCATCTCGTTCACACCGTTACGGCTGGCAGGCAGAAGAATCAGTAGATAATGCTCGTGAGCAAATTGCCGATCTACTAAATGCAGACCCACGTGAGATTGTTTTCACGTCAGGTGCTACAGAGTCAGACAACCTTGCGATTAAAGGTGCAGCGCACTTTTACGAGAAGAAAGGTAAGCACGTAATCACGTGTAAAACAGAACATAAAGCGGTTCTTGATCCATGTCGCCAACTAGAGCGTGAAGGTTTTGAGGTGACTTACCTTGAGCCTGAAGCAAACGGCATCATTGATTTAGACAAGCTACAAGCAGCAATGCGTGAAGATACGGTTCTTGTTTCTATCATGCACGTAAACAACGAGATTGGTGTAATCCAAGATATCTCTGCAATCGGCGAATTATGTCGTTCACGCAAGATCATCTTCCACGTTGATGCGGCTCAGTCTGCGGGTAAAATCCCACTAGATGTAAAAGAGATGAAAGTTGACCTTATCTCTCTTTCTGCACACAAAGCATACGGCCCTAAAGGCATTGGTGCTTTGTACGTTCGTCGTAAGCCACGTATTCGTCTTGAAGCACAGATGCACGGTGGAGGTCACGAACGTGGTTTCCGTTCTGGTACGCTTGCTACTCACCAAATCGTGGGTATGGGTGAAGCTTTTGCTGTCGCTAAACAAGACATGCAGAAAGATTATGACCACGCACTAGCACTTCGCGAGCGTCTATTGAAAGGGGTTCAAGATCTAGAAGCAGTAACGGTAAATGGCGACTTAGATCAACGTGTACCACATAACCTAAACGTGAGCTTTGCTTTCGTTGAAGGTGAATCTCTGCTTATGTCTTTAAAAGACTTAGCGGTATCATCAGGTTCTGCATGTACATCAGCGAGTCTTGAGCCTTCATACGTTTTACGCGCTCTTGGCTTAAACGATGAACTGGCACACAGCTCAGTACGTTTTTCATTCGGCCGTTTCACTACGGAAGAAGAAATCGACTACGCGATTGCACAAATCCGTGTAGCAGTAAATAAATTACGCGACATGTCTCCTCTATGGGATATGTATAAAGAAGGGATTGATTTGAACACTGTTGAGTGGGCTCATCACTAATCTCACGGAAATAGAGGATTCGAGGTAACTATCATGGCATATAGCGAAAAAGTAATTGATCACTACGAAAACCCACGTAACGTAGGTTCGTTTGATAAAGAAGATCCAAGTGTAGGTAGCGGCATGGTTGGCGCACCAGCTTGTGGTGACGTAATGAAACTGCAAATCAAAGTATCTGCAGAAGGTATTATTGAAGACGCAAAATTCAAGACTTACGGTTGCGGTAGCGCAATCGCTTCTAGCTCACTAGTCACTGAGTGGGTTAAAGGTAAAAGTATTGATGAAGCAGCTGCTATTAAAAACTCTGAAATCGCAGAAGAGCTAGAGTTGCCACCAGTGAAAGTTCACTGTTCAATTCTTGCTGAAGATGCAATCAAAGCAGCGGTTGCGGATTACAAAAAGAAGCACTAATCGTTTCTACAACGTAATCACTTCAAAAAAGTAATATTTGGGAGCACCCTTTGTGCTCCCCCTGAGTTCTCAATTTATATAAAACACAAGGTTGTAGTATGGCCATCACCATGACAGATACGGCAGCAAGCCGAGTTCAAGCTTTCCTAGATAACCGAGGTAAAGGTATCGGGTTGCGCTTAGCGGTAAAAACTACTGGCTGTTCGGGTATGGCGTATGTACTGGAATTCGTTGACGAGCTCAACGAAGAAGACGAAGTGTTCGAGCATTCAGGTGTTAAGGTCATCATTGATCCAAAGAGCCTAGTTTACCTAGACGGTACTGAGCTTGATTACGTAAAAGAAGGCCTAAACGAAGGTTTTGAATTCAACAACCCTAACGCGAAAGGCGAATGTGGTTGTGGTGAGAGCTTCAATGTATAAACGCCTCAATCGTTGAGCGTTTATAATGAGCGAAGAATAAAATTAGGCTCTAAGTAAAGAGCCTAAACTTAGGACCACCGTTACATGAATCATTTCGAATTATTTGGGCTACCACTTCAGTTTCAACTGGATGGTAGCCTTCTTTCTTCTCAGTTTAGAGATCTGCAACGCCAATTCCACCCTGATAAATTTGCCACGGCTTCTGAGCGAGATCGCTTGCTGGCTGTGCAAAAAGCTGCGCAAATCAATGATGCGTACCAGGTGTTGAAAAATCCAGTCAGCCGCGCTGAATACCTGTTAGTTCAACATGGTGAGGATATTCGTGGTGAGCAGCAGACTATGCAAGATCCTATGTTCCTGATGGAGCAAATGGAATTGCGTGAAGAGCTGGAAGATATCGCCGACAGTTCTGATCCTGAAGATGCTTTGTTTGCATTTGAAGGAAAGGTTAGCAAAATGTATAAACAACAATTAAGCGCTATCCAACAAGAACTCGACAGCGAAGCTTGGTTAGAAGCTGCAGACCGAGTAAGAAAGCTTAAGTTTATTGCAAAATTAAAGAATGAAATCGAGTTAGTTGAAGATCGTTTGATCGGCTAGTTCGTATAACAAGGACACATCCATGGCACTACTTCAGATTGCAGAACCAGGGCAAAGCGCCGCTCCTCACCAGCACAAGCTTGCAGTGGGTATTGATTTAGGTACAACAAACTCATTGGTTGCGTCAGTGCGCAGTGGTGAGGCAAGCACGCTTGTTGATCAACAAGGTCGCAGTATTCTCCCTTCCGTTGTTCACTATCAGTCAGAGTCGTACACCACTGGTGATGAAGCGCGTGTAAATGCACAAACTGATCCTAAAAATACCATTATCTCAGTTAAGCGATTAATCGGTCGTTCACTGTCAGATATTCAACAGCGATACCCATCTCTGCCATATCAGTTTGAAGAAAGTGATAATGGCCTGCCTGTGATTAACACAGCGCAAGGAAATAAGAACCCAATTCAAGTATCTGCAGATATTCTTCGTGCACTCGGTCAACGTGCTGAGTCGACGTTAGGTGGTGAATTGGCTGGTGCCGTGATTACCGTCCCTGCGTACTTTGATGATGCACAACGTGCAGGTACCAAAGACGCAGCGCAACTTGCTGGTCTTCATGTGTTACGTCTTCTTAATGAACCCACTGCAGCTGCGATTGCTTATGGCTTGGATTCAGGTAAAGAAGGGGTAATCGCTGTTTATGACTTAGGCGGTGGTACGTTTGATATCTCTATCCTACGCCTGTCTAAAGGTGTCTTCGAAGTTTTAGCAACCGGTGGTGACTCTGCATTAGGCGGCGATGACTTTGACCATTTAATTGCGGATCATTTCCAAGAGCAAATGGGCTTGTTAGAGCTGACAGCAGAACAGAACCGTATTCTTCTAGACGCAGCAACAGAAGCGAAGATTGGCTTATCTGAAGCTGAAAGCGTTAATGTTGAAGCACTAGGTTGGTCTGGCTCTTTAACTCGTGAAGAGTTCGAAGAGATCATCAAGCCACTAGTTAAGAAAACGCTGCTTTCGTGCCGCCGAGCACTGAAAGATGCGGAAGTTGACGCGGATGAAGTACTAGAAGTCGTGATGGTAGGTGGTTCAACTCGTACCTTACTTGTTCGTGAAATGGTCGGTGGCTTCTTTGGTCGTACTCCATTAACCAGTATTAACCCTGATGAAGTGGTTGCGATTGGCGCATCGATTCAAGCGGATATCTTAGTTGGCAACAAGCCTGACTCTGAGATGCTGCTATTGGATGTTATCCCTCTGTCACTGGGTATCGAAACCATGGGTGGCTTAGTCGAAAAGATCATCCCTCGTAATACCACGATCCCAGTTGCTCGTGCACAAGAGTTTACCACGTTCAAAGACGGTCAAACTGCAATGACAGTACACACCGTGCAAGGCGAGCGTGAGATGGTTGATGACTGTCGTTCACTGGCTCGATTTGCTCTGAAAGGCATCCCGCCGATGACTGCAGGTGCTGCTCATATTCGTGTTACTTACCAAGTGGATGCTGATGGCCTGCTATCGGTTACCGCAATGGAGAAGAGCACTGGCGTTCAAGCTGAAATCCAAGTTAAGCCTTCTTACGGTCTAAGCGACAACGAAGTGGCTAGCATGCTGAAAGATTCGATGACGTTTGCAAAAGAAGACATGCAAGCGCGTGCTCTTGCTGAGCAACGCGTAGAAGCGGATCGCGTTATCGAAGGCCTTATCGCTGCAATGCAAGCCGACGGTGACGAGCTACTTGATGAGCAAGGCAAACAACAACTTGTTCAAGCGATTGAAGCACTGATTGAAGTGCGTAATGGCGACAACGCTGATGCTATTGAACTAGAAATTAAGAATACCGACAAAGCGAGCCAAGACTTTGCTTCTCGTCGTATGGATAAATCAATTCGTGCTGCACTGTCAGGTCAGTCAGTCGATAATATTTAATAGTTAGAGAATAGATAAACATGCCAAAGATTATTGTTTTACCTCACGAAGATCTATGTCCAGAAGGCGCTGTTTTAGAAGCAAAAACTGGTGAGACGGTTCTTGATGTTGCACTGAAGGCCGGTATTGGTATTGAACACGCATGTGAGAAATCGTGCGCATGTACAACATGTCACGTTGTGATTCGTGAAGGTTTTGATTCTTTAGAAGAGAGTGATGATCTAGAAGACGACATGCTAGATAAAGCATGGGGCTTAGAGATGGAATCTCGCTTGGGTTGCCAAGCTAAAGTGGCTGATACGGATCTTGTTGTAGAGATTCCAAAGTACACGTTGAACCTGGCTTCTGAAGACCATTAAGAACCTGTTCTCAGTCATGGCTAATACAGCGATGACTGAGAGAGTTATTGCTTAGACAAACATACTAAGAAAACTGGCCTAGAATATAGATCATAAAGGTGACCAAGCGTCGCTGATAAATATAAGGAAGTGTTATGAGCTTGAAGTGGATTGATTCGCGAGATATCGCAATTGAGCTATGTGATTTGTACCCTGATACTGATCCTAAAACGGTACGTTTTACCGATCTGCATCAATGGGTGCTAGATCTTGAAGAGTTCGACGACGAGCCTAACCACTCGAATGAGAAAATCTTAGAGGCTATTATTTTGTGCTGGATGGATGAGATGGATTAATCCTCTTGTCTAATGATTTGGTCGCGGGTTGGTATCAGTCCAATATAAAACGCAGCCAAGTTAACAATTCTTACTAAAAAAAGCGGACCTTATGGTCCGTTTTTTTATCAAAATGACATTTTCCTCCTACATAATGCTAACATCAGTGCGCTAATAAAAAATAATCAGAATCACACACTCACAGTGGTTCATGACAAGGAGAAATCATGTCTACACAGATGTCAGTATTTTTAAGTCAAGAAGCTGCCCAGCCTCAGTGGGGAGCAAGAGCTATTTTATCGTTCTCAGAAGCGGGAGCGACAATTCACATTGGTGAAGGCCACGATCTAGGCGCAGTTCAACGTGCGGGTCGTACGCTTGACGGACAAGGTATCGCATTCGTTTCACTTCGTGGTGAAGGTTGGGATCTAGAAAGCGTTTGGGCTTTCTACCAAGGCTACCGTGGACCAAAGAAAAAGAATGCATTGGAATGGGATGCACTTTCAGAAGCCGATCAAACTGAGCTTGAAGCTCGTATTCACGCAACTGACTGGACGCGTGACATTATCAATAAAACCGCTGAAGAAGTGGCACCTCGTCAACTTGCGACAATGGCTGCAGAATACATCAAGTCAGTGGCACCAGCGGGCACTGTTAAAGCGAAGATTGTTAAAGACAAGGATCTACTAACCGAAGGTTGGGAAGGCATCTACGCGGTAGGTCGTGGCTCTGAGCGTACATCAGCAATGCTGCAACTGGACTTCAACCCAACAGGCGATGAAAACGCACCTGTATTTGCCTGTTTAGTCGGTAAAGGTATTACGTTCGATTCGGGCGGTTACAGTATCAAGCCAGGCCAATTCATGACAGCGATGAAAGCTGACATGGGTGGCGCAGCAACGATTACTGGTGGTTTAGGTCTTGCGATTGAACGCGGTCTTAACAAGCGCATCAAGCTTATTCTATGTTGCGCAGAGAACATGATCTCTGGTCGCGCATTGAAGCTTGGCGATATCATTACCTACAAAAACGGTAAAACAGTTGAGATCATGAACACTGATGCGGAAGGTCGCTTAGTGCTAGCTGATGGCCTGATGTACGCAAGTGCACAAAGCCCTGAGCTGATCATCGACTGTGCAACGCTAACAGGCGCGGCTAAAAACGCATTAGGTAACGACTACCACGCACTATTAAGCTTCGATGATGAGTTGTCTCACCAAGCGCTAACAGCGGCAAACCAAGAGAAAGAAGGCTTATGGCCACTGCCTCTTGCTGATTTCCACCGTGGTATGTTGCCTTCAAACTTTGCTGATCTTTCAAACATCAGCACAGGCGATTACACACCGGGTGCAAGTACAGCAGCGGCATTCCTTTCTTACTTTGTAGATGATTACAAAAAAGGTTGGATTCATATGGATTGCGCGGGTACTTACCGTAAGTCAGCAAGTGACAAGTGGGCGGCAGGCGCAACGGGTATGGGCGTTCGCACACTGGCTCGTCTTCTTATCGACCAAGCAAAATAATAATAAGGGTGAGCGGTATTTTGTGCCGCTCATTCATAAAGCTCAGATCGAAAGATCTCAGTAATTTCAGTATTTAATAACAAAAAAATGAAGTGAAGGAATCCCTATGGCTCTAGAAAGAACGTTCTCAATTGTTAAGCCGGATGCAGTTAAGCGTAACCTTGTTGGTGAAATCTACCACCGTATCGAAAAAGCAGGCCTAGAAATTATTGCAGCTAAAATGGTTCGTCTTACTGAAGAGCAAGCGAGTGGCTTCTACGCTGAACATGAAGGCAAAGAGTTCTTCCCAGCTCTTAAAGAGTTTATGACTTCTGGTCCTATCATGGTTCAAGTGCTTGAAGGCGAAAACGCTATCGCTCGTTACCGTGAGCTTATGGGTAAAACAAACCCAGAAGAAGCGGCATGCGGTACTATCCGTGCTGACTACGCAATCAGCATGCGTTACAACTCAGTTCACGGCAGCGACAGCCCTGAGTCTGCAGCTCGCGAAATCGAATTCTTCTTCCCAGAATCTGAAATTTGCCCACGTCCAGCTCAATAATCGGCACTGCAAATTATTCTAAAGGCTTCACCTCGGTGAGGCCTTTTTTGTAAGTGGATTTTACGCTCTCGATAATTAATTTAGTCGTCATTCTCGAAAGCGACGAAGGAGCGTAATCGGGAATCTGTTTTTGTTATTGGAGATTCCAGATACTTCGTTCCTCAGTTCTGGAATGACGGGGAACTTTGGAGCAACCATCTCGTGGTAAATATTATCGAGCAATTGGTGATTATTTACGTCATTCCCGAAAGCGACGAAGGAGTGTAATCGGGAATCTTTGTTTAAATTGGGTAATCTCAGGCCGATAAATACAATTGTTCAAATTTTAATCGCTTAAGTTTGAATGTCTTAATAAACACAGGGTTTTACAATGCTTGTTGAAGTTGCGTAAAGCCTGTACAATTCGCGCCCTTAATTATTGTTCCGTCATTGAGAGGCATCATGACCACAGCTAAAGTCAATCTACTCGATTTTGATCGTAAAGGTCTTCGTAAATTTTTCACAGAAGAACTGAATGAGAAAGCGTTTCGAGCAGAGCAAGTGATGAAGTGGATTTATCACTTCGGTGTCGATGACTTCGAACAAATGAATAACATCAACAAAAAGTTACGTGAGAAACTTCAACGTCGCTGTGAGATTGTTGCACCTGTTGTTTCTGAAGCTCAACACTCTTCAGATGGCACAATTAAATGGGCGATGAGCGTTGGCGACCAAGACGTTGAAACGGTATACATCCCAGATGGTGACCGTGCGACGCTATGTGTATCTTCACAGGTTGGTTGTGCACTTGAATGTAAGTTCTGTTCTACAGCTCAACAAGGCTTCAACCGTAACCTAAAAGTTTCAGAGATTGTTGGCCAAATCTGGCGTGCATCTCGCGAAATCGGCCTAGAAAAAGAAACCGGTCGTCGTCCAATTACTAACGTTGTAATGATGGGTATGGGCGAGCCTCTATTGAACATGAAGAACCTAATGCCATCATTAGAAATCATGCTTGATGATCTAGGTTTCGCACTGTCTAAGCGTCGTGTAACCGTATCAACTTCTGGTGTTGTTTCTGGCCTTGACCAAATGACAGACAACATCGATGTCGCATTGGCTATTTCTCTACATGCGCCAAACGATGCACTACGTAGCCAAATCATGCCGATCAACGACCGTTGGGATATCCAAGACTTCCTAGCATCTGTTCGTCGTTACATTGCATCTTCAAATGCTAACCGCGGTAAAGTAACGGTTGAGTACGTGTTATTGGATCATGTGAATGATGATATGGACCACGCACGTGAACTTGCTGAGCTAATGAAAGAGACGCCTTGTAAGATCAACTTGATTCCATTCAACCCTTACCCGGGGTCGCCTTATAAGAAGCCAAGCAACTCTCGTATTGATCGCTTCCAAAAAACGCTGATGGAATACAACTACACAGTAACCGTTCGTAAGACTCGTGGTGATGATATTGATGCCGCGTGTGGTCAGTTAGTCGGTGATGTGATTGATAGAACCAAGCGTACTAAAATGCTTAAAGCAGCCTCTGAAGCGAACTTGATTGCCGGTGGTGTGATTGAAGTAAAAGCGCTATAAAACGCGATTAGAACCTAAACAAGCCAGAAGTCTTACTTCTGGCTTGTTGCTTTTCTGGGGTGCAGTTTTTGATTTTTTGGACTTCTTGCCCACGCTTTCTTACATTTTTCGTCAAATTTTGGACAAAACCATGAGCTGACGGTAAATTTTGTTTAAAGTGTTTTTGCCTTGTAATGGCATTAGCTTATGATTAACTAATCTTAAATTAATTTAAGTGCTCGCTTGCTACTGATCATCAATATGTCTATTTAGGTTGGCTACTTGATAAACTAGCTTCCTGAGAAGGTCATCCATAATAAATGAATGATGTTCGCCTTTAAGGGTTGATGATTTAGATAGCAGGAAAAATTCCACATAACGTGGGTTGTTAGATTGAGCTTAAACGACAATAAGAAAACGCTCTCCTCAACCTGCGATAATACTTTAGAAGTTCACTCTCTATGAACACAGAACAAGATACACAAGCGCAAGAAAACGTAGCTCCAGCTTTGGAAGCGGGAACGCTGCTTAAGAACAAACGAGAATCTCTTGGTTTAACGCAAAAGCAGATTTCTGATCGCTTGAAACTTCGCGTTACTCTGATCCAACAAATTGAAGAAAACCAATTCGAGTCAGATCAAGTGGCGACGTTTATGCGTGGCTATATTCGTTCATACGCGAAATACGTCAATCTTGACGAAAAAGTCGTATTGAGTGCGCTGCATCATGCCGGTGATGCTCAGCATCAAGAGCAAGAAATGTTGAGCTTTTCTCGTAAGACCAAAACCGAGAAGCACAACAGCCGTATTATGATCCTGACTTGGAGTATTTTTGCGGTCATTGCGGGTATCTCCTCACTTTGGTGGTGGCAGAACCAACAACAAGACACCCTATCTCAATCTTTAGCGAATACCGAAAGCTCAGAAGAGCTCGCGGTAGAAGAATCACTTGCCCCTGAATTCACCTCTTTAGAAGTGATTGAAGCTGAACAAAATGAAGCGGGTGCTTCTGTTGTTGAAGATACTGAAGGCCTTGCTGCGATAAGCGATGCGGAAGATACTTCAGATGCTGTTACTCCAGCTGACGAAACTTCTGCACAACAAGCAACAGAGACAGAGCCAACTGCTGAAGCTGCTGCGAATGCAGAAACGGTTGAAGCTAGCACGGCTCCTGAAGCTGTGGCTAACGAGCTAGTGATGCAGTTCACCGCTGATTGCTGGATCCAAGTAAAAGATGCAACGGGTAAAACCTTGTCGACTGGCATCAAAAAAGCAGGTCAGTCGTTAAATCTATCAGGAACTGCGCCATATAAAGTGATTCTAGGTGCGCCAGAAGGCGTATCAATGACATTTGCAAGTGAACCTGTCGACCTTTCTGGGTATACTTCAGGCAAAGTAGCTAGAATAACCTTACCTTAGAGTTAATATGCAACACGAATCTCCTATTATTCGTCGCAAATCAACCCGTATTTATGTGGGTGATGTGCCGATCGGTGATGGTGCACCAATTGCTGTGCAATCCATGACCAACACAAGAACAACAGATGTAGCCGCGACCGTTGCTCAAATTAGAGCTCTGGAAAAAGTTGGCGCTGATATCGTTCGCGTATCTGTACCGACTATGGATGCAGCTGAAGCCTTTAAGCTAATCAAGCAGCAGGTCTCTGTTCCTTTGGTTGCTGATATTCACTTCGACTACCGTATCGCACTTAAAGTGGCGGAATACGGCGTTGACTGTCTGCGTATCAACCCAGGTAACATCGGTAACGAAAGCCGTATCCGCTCAGTTGTTGATTGTGCACGTGATATGAATATTCCGATTCGTATTGGTGTTAACGGCGGTTCTCTTGAGAAAGAGATCCAAGAGAAATACACAGAACCTACAGCAGAAGCGCTTGTTGAATCAGCAATGCGTCATGTAGATATCCTAGACCGTCTGAACTTTGATCAATTCAAAGTCAGCGTGAAGGCGTCTGATGTATTCCTTGCTGTCGGTTCTTACCGTTTGCTGGCTAAGCAGATTGATCAACCTCTCCACCTTGGTATTACCGAAGCGGGTGGTGCGCGTGCAGGCTCTGTGAAGTCAGCGGTAGGTTTAGGTATGCTTCTTTCTGAAGGTATCGGCGATACGCTGCGTATATCGCTAGCGGCTGATCCGGTTGAAGAGATCAAAGTTGGCTTTGATATTCTTAAATCTTTGCGCATTCGTTCGCGTGGCATCAACTTCATTGCGTGTCCGAGCTGTTCTCGTCAAGAGTTCGATGTTATTAACACCGTTAATGCCCTTGAAGAGCGCCTAGAAGACGTGATCACTCCAATGGACGTATCTATCATCGGTTGTGTGGTTAACGGCCCTGGTGAAGCTGAAGTGTCTCACTTAGGTTTAGCTGGTAGTGCACGTAAGAGTGCCTTCTACGAAGATGGTAAGCGTCAGAAAGAGCGCTTCGACAACGATGACCTTGTCGACAAACTTGAAGCTAAGATTCGTGCAAAAGCGTCAGTGCTTGATAAAGCAAATCGCATTGATGTAGAAAACTTAGAAGATTAATACAACGCGATGGGGTGTGATTGTCTATTCGCACTAACACCTGGTCGTGAGAAATTACGGAATAAATACTGTGGCTAAAAATATTCAAGCAATTCGAGGCATGAACGACTGCCTTCCAACTCAATCACCACTGTGGCAGAAAGTAGAAAGCGCAGTTAAAAACGTGGTGAGTGCATACGGTTACAACGAAGTACGTATGCCTATCGTTGAAGAAACAAACCTATTTAGCCGTGCAGTTGGTGAAGAGACAGACGTTGTTTCTAAAGAGATGTACACCTTTGACGACCGCAATGGCGATAGCCTAACGCTGCGTCCAGAAGGCACAGCTGGTTGTGTACGTTCATGTATTCAAAACAGCCTTATCAACCGTGATGAACAGCGCCTATGGTACATGGGCCCAATGTTCCGTCACGAGCGCCCTCAAAAAGGTCGTTACCGTCAATTCCACCAATGTGGTGTTGAAGTGTTTGGCCTAGACGGTCCAGACGTTGACGCAGAACTTATCATGATGACAGCACGTCTATGGCGTGAGCTAGGCATCGACAAGCACGTTCGCCTAGAGCTGAACTCAATCGGTTCTCAAGAAGATCGCGTTAGCTACCGCACTGCGTTAGTGGCTTTCCTTGAGCAACACATTGATGTGCTTGACGAAGACTGCAAACGTCGCATGCACACTAACCCTCTACGTGTACTTGATACTAAGAACCCTGATGTTCAAGCTATCTTAGGTGACGCACCTCGACTATCTGAATATCTAGGTGAAGAATCGAAGCAACATTTTGCTGGTTTGTGTGAACTTCTTGACGCTGTTGGTATCGAATACCAAGTTAATGAGCGTCTAGTACGTGGCCTAGATTACTACAACCGCACTGTATTTGAGTGGATCACAGACAGCCTTGGTGCTCAAGGTACAGTATGTGGCGGCGGTCGTTACGATGGTCTTGTTGAGCAACTAGGCGGCAAAGCAACCAATGCAGTTGGCTTCGCAATGGGCCTAGAGCGTTTGGTTCTGATGATGGAAACGCTAGAGCTAACAGAAGTTCGTCGTAGCGTTGATGTATACGTAGTTGCTGCTGGCGAAGGTACTATGATCGCGGGCATGCAGTTAGCGAATCAATTACGCGACACCGTTGAAGGCGTGCGTGTAATGAACCACTTCGGTGGTGGTAACTTCAAGAAGCAATTCAAACGTGCTGACAAAGTAGGTGCTGTTGTGGCGCTGGTACTTGGTGAGAACGAAGTTGCTGACAATACAGTTGTGCTAAAAGATCTGGTTGGCGGCGAGCAAGAAACCGTGTCTCAAACGGAAGTTGCAGAGAAAGTTGCTGCGCTAATCTAATTAGCCATTGAGCAAACGCTCATAATGAATACTAACGTCAGCACTATGCTGGCGTTTAAAGAATTAAAGAGGACAGGAAGTGGAACTTTACGATAGCGAAGAGCAACAAGTTGAAGCCATTAAAGATTGGTGGAAAGAGAACGGTAAAGCCGTAATCTTTGGTGCGGTTATTGGTTTAGGTGGTCTATTTGGCTGGCGCTATTACCAAGATTCAGTAGTTGAAGCGCGTGAAGCAGCTTCAGAAAGCTACACCTCTGTAATTTCAGCTCTTGATGTTAAGGGTGTTGATGCTCAATCTGATATTCAAGCTTTCATCGACGCAAACAAAGATGCTGAGTACTCAGTACTTGCTGCTATGCAACTAGCAAAAGTACAAGTACAAGCAGGCGATCTAGCGGCGGCACTTGAACAGCTCGAGTGGGCAAAATCGGCAACTAAGGACGCGGCACTTGCGCCACTACTTACTTACCGTGTTGCACGTATTAAAGCTGAGCAAGGTGAATTTGACGCAGCACTGACTGATCTTGCTGCTATGACAGACGAATCTTGGAAAGGCCGTGTTGCTGAACTGCGTGGTGATATCTCACTTCGTAAAGGCGACACAGACGCAGCATACAGTGCTTACACAGAAGCACAGCAAGCTGTTGACGCTAGCCAAACGCTTCAAATCAAACTTGACGACCTAGCTAAATAAGGCGCTTTGAATGAAGAAGATGTTTCCAAAAGCGGCGTTGTGTGCGATTGCTCTTGGCCTACTAGCTGGCTGTGCGGGTGAAGAAGACACCGTAATCATGGCTCCAGTCCCAACGGTAAACAGCGAGTTCACTCCTAGTCAGGAATGGTCTACGTCGGTTGGTGATGGTGTTGGTCACTACTTTTCAAAACTAACGCCAGAATTGGCTTACGACAAAGTGTTTGTTGCAAGCCGTGAAGGTATGGTTAAAGCGCTTGATCCTGATACAGGTAAAGCGCTGTGGAAAGTCGATCTTGAGAAAGACGTATTGGCTCGTTTATCGGGTGGCTTAACGGCGGCTTACGGTAAAGTTTTTGTTGGTTCTGAAAATGGCGAAGTGATCGCACTGGAAGAATCGACCGGTGAAGAGCTGTGGCGTGTATCAGTCAATGGCGAGGTGCTTGCATCCCCAGCAACTGATAGCAACATGGTCATTGTTCATACCAGTCGCGGTATGTTGATCGCGTTAGATCAAGCAAGCGGTGAACAAAAATGGACCATCAGTACGGAAGTACCAAGCCTAACACTGCGTGGCGATAGCTCGCCTGTTGCAGTTTCTGGTGGTGTATTCTGGGGTACAGCAAATGGTCGTCTAGCTGCGGCTATCGTTGATCGTGGTCAGCTTATTTGGCAACAGCCAGTAGGCACACCAAAAGGTGCAACGGAAATTGATCGTTTGGTTGATGTTGATGCATCTCCAATTGTTCTTGGTGGCACCCTGTATACCGTAGGTATCAATGGTCAGCTGATTGCTATCGACCTTCGTTCTGGTAAGCCAATTTGGAAACGTAACTACTCATCAGCGATTGATTTAGCAAGTGATGGTAGCCGTTTGTTCGTTGTTACCGACAAAGACCATGTGGTTGCGGTTGATGCGCGTAGTGGTACTGAACTGTGGAGCACTCCATTGTTAGAAAACCGCTTACTGACAGCACCTGCTATTATTAATGGTTATGTAGTCGTGGGTGATACTGAAGGTTATCTGCACTGGTTGGATCGTTCATCGGGTGAGTTTGTTGCTCAACAGCTTGTCGATGATAGCGGCTTTGCGGTTGCACCAATTGAACTGCCTGAAGGCTACTTAGTGACGACTCGCAATGGCGATGTAAAGAAACTAACGATTAGCCAATAAAAGCGTGATATAATTCACAGTCGGCTCCTGGTTGGTAACAGCCAGGAGCCGTTTTGTTGTTAAAAATTAATAAACCGTGTGGTTATAGGTAAGAGTTTAAACTTGCGAACAAGTGCTTACCTATAACTACATTTAGAGAAGAAATTGTAGAGGTTGTTATGGTACCTGTTGTTGCTCTAGTAGGGCGTCCGAACGTAGGTAAATCTACGTTATTTAACCGATTGACTCGAACTCGTGATGCATTGGTTGCGGATTTCCCTGGCTTAACGCGTGACCGTAAATACGGTCATGCTCATTTTAGCGAGCATGACTTTATTGTTATTGACACTGGCGGTATCGACGGTACTGAAGAAGGTGTTGAAACTAAAATGGCTGAACAGTCGCTAGCGGCGATTGATGAAGCTGATGTCGTTCTATTTATGGTAGATGGCCGTGCGGGTCTAACACCTTCAGACGTGGCGATTGCTAAGCACCTACGTCAACTAGAAAAGCCTTCAATGCTAGTAGTAAACAAGGTTGATGGTATCGACCCTGATGCTGCAAGTGCTGACTTCTGGCAACTAGGTGTAGAAGACATGTACCAAATCGCTGCGGCGCATGGTCGTGGTGTTACTGCACTTATTGACCTTGCTCTTAACCCATTCGCAGAAGCGCTAAAAGCTGAGAATGGCGAAGTAAGCGACTTAACTGAGTTTGAAGACGAAGAAGAAGAGCAGGTTGAATTTACAGAAGAAGAAGCTGAAGCAGAATTCAAGCGTCTTCAAGATCAACCGATCAAACTAGCGATCATTGGCCGTCCTAACGTAGGTAAATCAACGCTAACGAACCGTATTCTTGGTGAAGAGCGTGTGGTTGTTTACGATATGCCAGGTACGACTCGTGACTCTATCTACATCCCAATGCAGCGTGACGAGCGTGAATACGTTCTAATCGATACTGCGGGTGTTCGTCGTCGTAAAAACATCAACGAAACGGTAGAGAAGTTCTCAGTGGTTAAAACACTGAAAGCGATTGAAGATGCTAACGTTGTATTGCTGCTTATCGATGCTCGCGAAAACATCTCTGATCAAGATCTAAGCTTGCTAGGCTTTGCGTTGAACGCTGGTCGTTCAATTGTTATTGCCGTAAACAAGTGGGATGGCCTAGATAACGACGTTAAAGAACGCGTTAAGAAAGAGCTAGACCGTCGCTTAGGCTTCGTTGATTTCGCACGTATTCACTTTATCTCTGCACTTCACGGTACAGGTGTTGGTCACTTGTTTGAGTCTGTACAAGAAGCTTACAAGTCAGCGACTACTCGTGTTGGTACTTCTGTGCTAACTCGTATCATGAAGATGGCGACTGATGATCACCAACCGCCTATGGTTCGTGGCCGTCGTGTGAAACTGAAATACGCGCACGCTGGTGGCTACAACCCACCGATTATCGTTATCCACGGCAACCAAGTTCGTAACTTGCCAGATTCATACAAACGATTCTTGATGAACTACTACCGTCGTTCACTAGAAATCATGGGTACACCTATTCGCATTCAATTCCAGAACAGCGAGAACCCATTTGAAGCTAAGACTAACAAGCTGACAATTTCTCAAGAACGTAAACGTAAACGTATGATGAGCATGGTTAAAGGTCGTAAGTAAACCTTTCCAATAGATTTGATACCCGAGCCTGTCTCGGGTATTTTTTTAAGCAAAATTCACGTTAAGCCATAACAATACGTTTTTATCATCATGGCTCAACGAATCAGACTAGATTCCAGAAGAAGAACGATATGACTACTAGCGATTTGATTACACCTGTGTCAGCAATCACACCAACCATCACTCAATTTTGTCATCAGGCTTGGCAGCTCAATGCTAAAGCGCAGTACGTTGAAAGCGATGACAGCAAAACTTACCTGATCACCGACGTGACACCTTTCCACCCAGTGAGTCACATTTGGCCAGATCACCCTGCAGACCAAGGCTTTGTGAGTGTTGGTGACGTGCTATATCCAGTTGAAGACTGCCTTGTTGGTGCTATAGAACAATCTACTGGCAAGCTTCATATCGCAGCAGATATCCCTGTTAAGCGTGATACGGAAGGGTGGGCGTTTGTTGTTGTCCACCAGCTACCTACATCTGCTTCTATGATTAAGGTTAACGACGAAGTCGTGTTGTCGGTTGATAAAGAGTACCAAGCCAGTTTGAGCCGTGGTCACAGTGCTGGCCACATCGCTTTCCTAGCTTTGAATAAAGTATTGGCTGAGCGCTACTGGCGTAAAGATGCGGATAGAAAAGATCCGCTTGGCAGTTACGACTTCAATAGCTACGCACAAGTGACGAGCTTTGTGACTCCAGAGCTGTGTTCCGATAAGTATCGTTTAGGCAAAACCCTCAAGAAGCGCGGTTTGAACGTTGCAGACATGCTAGCAAATCTTGATGACATCGAAGCTGATATCAACCAGATGATTGCGGGCTGGCTTGCAGAGCCGACGCCAGTCGCAATGCGACTGGAAGGCGAAGCATTAACAGACTCTCGTTATTGGGAATGGCAGTTGGATGCCGACACTTTAGTGTCTATTCCGTGTGGTGGTACTCACATTGAGAACACCTCAGAGCTTAAGGCATTGTCCGTTAAGTTAACCCAGTTAGATGACCAGCATATTGAAATGCTGACGCATGTAATTCGATGATCTAGACTACAGATCGAAATAGCTTGTGCTGTTTGTTTTGTTTTTGCATGTAACTTTTAATATAAATGACTGTTTAAAATTGAAATGCAGCACATGTAACTTATGCTTTCGGTGTGTGGTGATATAAATATTCTTTTTGGGGTAGATCGCTGATCAAAATAGATAAAGCGAAAGATCAACCTATGATCTTCGATTGTGTGTCGTACTAATTTAGTGTGTTATTATTAACCAATAACAAGCTTGCATAAGAACAAGTTGTACCCGATTACACAATTGAAAGCCTTAGTGAATGGAACAACAATTTTTATTAGAAGGTCATCGAGCCGTCAATAGCTTGCTACGGAAGCTTGCGCTTGGGATGGATCGCAAAGATTTAAATCACAAGATTATTCAGCTTACCGAGCAGCTTTTTGGGCAGCGCATGGCTTCAATTCTACTGCTCAACTCAGAGTCTAAAATGTTACACCTTGAATATGCCCCAAACCTGCCTGATTTTTACAATCAACAGATTGAAGGGGTAGGAATTGGTGCGGGGATAGGCTCTTGTGGCGAGGCAGCTGCGCTTAAGAAAGCAGTGATGATCTCCAACATAAATGCACACCCAAACTGGGCACCTTTTCTGGCCCTCACCAATCAAGCGAATTTGCATGCCTGTTGGTCGGTCCCCATTATCTCGTCACGCGGTAATGTGTTGGGTACCTTCGCTATTTATAGTCAGTACATCTCTGAACCACATGAATTTGAGCTCGAGATCTTAGAGCTACTGGCTTCCCTGTATTCGGTAGCACTAGAGAAGTTTGAGCTGGAGAAGCAGCTAAACTTTTTCGCTAATCGAGATTCTTTAACCCATTGCTTGAATCGTCGCGCATTGTTTAATGAAGCGGAGAAAGTGTTGGCCAAGCGATGCTTTTCTGAAAAGGTGATGGCGTGTTTGTTTGTTGATGTCGATAAGTTCAAATCGATAAATGATACCTATGGCCACAGTTTCGGTGACGATGTGCTGTTGGCGGTTGCCGAAGTTCTTGATGAGGCAACCACAGCATGTGCCAAGATAGGCCGTTATGGTGGCGATGAGTTTGTGGTGTTCTCTTGCTTTGATGATCAAGAAAGCGTTGTTAGCTTCTACCACAGCTTAGAGAAAGCACTGCAACAAGCGCTTTATATCAATGATGTGCAGTTCTCAGTGAGTGTTGGGTTGTCTTGTGAGAAAGATCCTCAAGGATTAGACCAGTTGATCGCACAAGCTAATAAGAACATGTACCAAATCAAGCAAGCGAAGTCTCAGCGGTAGTAGATTGTAAAAATAGTAGTGAATTAGGAAATGCTAATGAGTGAAAATATCTGCCCTAAGTGCCAGTCTGAGCTAGCTTGGGATGGCAAGTATCATTGTGAAAGTTGTCAGGCTCACTTTACTAAAGTTGGGTTTTGCCCTGAGTGCAGCAGCCAACTTGAGAAGCTTCAAGCCTGTGGTGCGGCGAGCTATTTTTGCAACGGTGATTGCAACGAGTTGAAATCAAAGTCGAGAGTAAAATTCGAATTTCAACCTGCGGAATAGCCTTAAACTACATGGTTTGAACGACCATCGGTGATGTTATACCAGAGACTCAATACTAAAGTGTTGGGTCTTTTTTGTATCTGAAGAACAGGAATGTGTCATCTTGGTTCATTCCCACCGTCACTGCACCAGTATGAAACATAGTTACATGATTGCTATGCACTCTATTGGTGTGAGTTTCTTTTAAATTCTATTAATACAATTACTTATAAATAATTTCGTTGGTTTATAAGTTTGGCACTCTTCTTGTAACTCTGTAATTGAATAACAAAAATACAATTATGGAGTAATATCATGAACAAGGTGTTCAATTTATCGCTAACTGCACTGTGTACAACACTTTCATTTTCTTCTGCAACAGTGTTTGCTGCTGATGAGACCATCAAGGTCGGTGTTCTACACTCACTCTCTGGCACCATGGCGATCAGTGAGACAACGCTAAAAGATACCGTGCTAATGCTCATCGAAGAGCAGAACAAAAAGGGTGGTTTGCTTGGTAAGAAGCTAGAGCCTGTCGTGGTTGACCCTGCGTCAAACTGGCCGCTATTTGCTGAGAAAGCGCGTGAGCTTATCGAAAAAGAGAAAGTGGATGTGGTGTTCGGTGGTTGGACGTCGGTATCACGTAAATCCATGCTACCTGTCTTTGAAGAACTCAACAGCATCCTTTTCTACCCAGTACAGTATGAAGGTGAAGAGTCTTCTAAAAACGTTTTCTACACCGGTGCCGCGCCAAACCAACAAGCGATCCCAGCAGTGGATTACTTGATGGAAGAGCTTGAAGTCGAGCGCTGGGTACTTGCAGGTACCGATTACGTTTATCCACGTACAACCAATAAGATTTTAGAAGCCTACCTAAAAGATAAAGGTGTCGCAGAAGAAGACATCATGATCAACTACACGCCATTTGGTCACTCTGATTGGCAATCTATCGTTTCAGACATCAAAAAGTTCGGTGAAGCTGGCAAGAAAACCGCTGTGGTTTCTACTGTAAACGGCGATGCGAACGTACCTTTCTATAAAGAGCTAGGCGCTCAAGGCATTTCATCTGAAGACATCCCAGTTATTGCATTCTCTGTTGGTGAAGAAGAACTGTCAGGCATGGACACAGAACCATTGGTTGGTCATCTAGCGGCATGGAACTACTTCATGAGTGTTGATACTGAAGCTAATGAAGAGTTCGTTGAAACGTGGCAGTCGTTCATCAAGAGTGAAAAGCGTGTCACCAATGACCCAATGGAAGCGCACTATGTTGGCTTCAATATGTGGGCTCAAGCGGTCACTAATGCGGGCACAACCGATGCTGAAGCGGTGCAAGATGCATTGATTGGTGTGTCTGTTCCAAACCTATCTGGTGGCTACTCTACCATGCTGCCAAACCACCACATTACTAAACCAGTCCTGATCGGTGAAATCCAAGGCGATGGTCAATTCGATATCGTTTGGGAAACCACTGGACTAGTGGCGGGTGATGCTTGGTCGAGTTACTTACCTGAATCGGCAAAACTGTTCTCTAGCTGGTCGAAGCCATTCTCATGTGGTGCGTTTAACGTCGAAACGAAGAAGTGTTCTGGCGGTAACTAGATCGTCAATTCAGGAATATTGAGCCTTCCGGTTTGGGAAGAACGCGTCTGTTTAACGGGCGAAGCGAACGGAAGGCTCATCGTTTCAGGTAACAACCACTATCCACACATCCTCCAAGTAAAAATAACAATATCTAACTTGGTTGGTTAAGGAAGCAGGGATGAAAAACGTATTAAACGTATTTAAAGCGCTGTTGCTCATGGCAGTCAGTGCTCAGTTGGCTTTTGCTGGAATAACGGATGAAGCTAGCTTTACCAAGGCGCTAGTTGGTAAGAAAACATCGGATAAAGAATTAGCTATCGATTGGGTGATTGAGACGCAAACGGAAGATGTGTCGAAAGCTATTTTAGATGGCTGGTTAAACGGAAACCTTTACTACTTCAATGAGAAACAGAGCGAGCAGTACAAACAGCTCTACCTCATTCAAAGTATCAAAACAGCGACGTCAGCTCAGTCAGTATGGGATGATTCAACGCTTAATATCGAGAATGCGAGACAGTTTAAAAAGGTTCGTGTGAATAACAAACTTCGCGGGATATTACGCGGGGAAATAGCCTCGATTGGACTGAACAGCGGCAACCCTGATGTGCGTTATAAGGCGGTTTTGGATTTGTTAGGAACCAAAGACGCTGACATTATCGAACGACTAACTGAACTCAGAGCCAATGAATCAGATGGCAAAGTAGCTGAGCTAATGGATTTGTCGTTAGCGATTGCCACTTCTCTTAATAACAGTGCCACCATTGAAGATCGTGTGGCTTCAATTGAACGAGTTGGCGACTTCAAACACTCGGTCGTTCTGAAAACACTGAACCAACTACTGAACAGTGAGCAAGATCCAAGCATTACCGCTGCAGCAGAACGTGCGATGGATAGCTATCAACAAAGCCAAGCACTCTATTCGGGTGTAGAAACAGTATTCTTCGGTTTGAGTTTAGGCTCGGTATTGGTACTGGCAGGCATTGGCTTAGCGATTACCTTTGGTGTGATGGGCGTTATCAACATGGCTCATGGCGAGCTGATCATGATTGGCGCTTACACCACCTACGTATTGCAGTTGTTGATGCCGAATCATATTGGCCTAGCGCTGATACTTTCCATTCCAGCGGCATTCATTGTTTCTGGCTTAGTGGGCATTGCGATTGAGCGAAGTGTGATTCGTCATCTTTATGGTCGCCCATTGGAAACCTTACTCGCGACCTTTGGTATTAGCTTAATCTTGCAGCAGGCTGTTCGTTCTATTTTCTCTCCTTTGAACCGCTCAGTGAGCACGCCTGAATGGATGTCTGGAGCACTTCAATTAAACCCAATGTTGTCCCTGACCTACAACCGCCTTTACATCATTCTCTTCTGTGGTTTGGTGTTTATGGGCTTATTAATGGTTCTGAAAAAGACACCACTAGGTTTGCAGGTTCGTGCGGTTTCTCAAAACCGTGGCATGGCTCGTGCGATGGGTATTCGTTCAGAGCGAGTTGATGCGATGACCTTCGGTTTAGGCTCTGGCGTTGCGGGTGTTGCAGGCGTGGCACTGTCTCAACTGACCAACGTTGGCCCTAATATGGGACAGGCGTACATCATCGACTCATTCATGGTGGTGGTATTCGGCGGTGTTGGCAACCTATGGGGCACGCTAGTCGCAGGCTTAAGCCTTGGTCTGTTCAATAAAATTTTAGAACCATGGGCTGGTGCGGTTCTCGCCAAGATTCTGGTACTGGTTTTCATCATTCTATTTATTCAAAAACGCCCACGCGGACTCTTCCCGCAACGTGGTCGTGCGGCTGAAGGTTAAGGACAACATCATGCAGTCAAAATCATTTGTACTTTCGGCAATGCGTGGTGACAAAGGTGGCCAACTGACCATCCTTGCCATTCTAGCGGCCGTTATTCTTATCCCACTGGCTAACACCATGTTACCAGGTGGGCACCCGCTCCATGTAGAGACTTTTACTATCTCGCTGATGGGCAAATATCTGAGCTACGCAATGTTGGCGTTGGCGCTCGATCTGGTGTGGGGCTATCTCGGAATCTTGAGCCTTGGCCACGGTGCTTTCTTTGCGCTTGGTGGTTATGCGATGGGCATGTACTTGATGCGTCAGATTGGTGACCGTGGGGTTTATGGTGATCCAGTCTTACCAGATTTCATGGTGTTCCTTGATTGGTCTGCGTTGCCGTGGTTCTGGCAGGGCTTTGACCAGTTCTGGTTTGCTTGCCTGATGGTGGTGCTAGTGCCGGGCGCATTGGCTTACTTGTTCGGTTATTTAGCTTTCCGCTCTCGTGTGTCCGGGGTGTATCTTTCTATCATGACTCAGGCATTAACTTACGCATTGATGCTGGCATTTTTCCGCAACGAAATGGGCTTTGGTGGCAACAACGGACTGACGGATTTCAAAGACATCATCGGTCTGAGTTTGCAGAGTGATGCGGTCAAGATAGGTCTGTTTGTCGCGACTGGTATTGCGCTTATTCTCAGCTACATAGCTTGTCGCATGGTGGTGACCAGTCGATTAGGTCGTGTGGCATTAGCGATTCGTGATACGGAATCACGCACTCGCTTTATGGGCTATGACGTCGATGGCATCAAGCTGTGGGTCTTCGTTCTTTCTGCGGTTATCGCCGGTATTGCCGGGGCTTTATATGTCCCTCAAGTGGGTATTATCAATCCGGGAGAATTTGCTCCTCTTAACTCGATTGAGATTGTGGTTTGGGTAGCCTTAGGCGGTCGTGCCACTCTGTTTGGTGCCATTGTCGGTGCATTGATCATCAACTACGCCAAGAGTTGGTTTACGGTTGAGTTCCCGGAGGTGTGGCTGTTTGCTCTGGGTGGACTATTCGTACTCTCAACCATGTACTTCCCACAAGGTGTGATTGGCTTTGTCAGTGAAAAGTGGCAGCAGCTGCGCAAGGCATCAAATGGGAAAAACCAAGATAAAGATAAGGATGATCAGCACAAGGCCAAGGAGGTGATCGCATGACCACATTTAATAGCGTAAAGGAATCGGTTCAGGCGTTCACTCGTCGAGACGAAGTCTTTGATTACCTCAAACCCGATATTCATCCTGCCATCGATACTCGACATAATGTGCTGTTGTATGTCGAAGGCGTCAACAAAAGCTTCGATGGTTTCCAAGCGATAAACGACCTCAACCTTTACATCAAAGAGGGAGAGCTACGCTGTATCATCGGTCCTAATGGCGCAGGTAAAACCACCATGATGGACATTATCACAGGTAAAACTAAGCCAGACACCGGCGAGGTGTGGTTGGGTTCGAACATCAACTTATTGAAGATGAACGAAGCCGAAATCGCCAATGCAGGCGTTGGGCGTAAATTCCAAAAACCGACCGTGATTGAGTGTTTAACTGTGTGGCAGAACCTTGAATTAGCCATGGCCGGTGACCGCTCAGTGTGGGCGACGTTCACCGCTGTGATGTCTGGTGAACAGAAAGACAAATTGACCTCGGTACTTGAGCTGATTCATTTAAAAGACGAAGCGGCGAATTTGGCAGGTAACCTGTCTCACGGACAAAAGCAGTGGTTAGAGATCGGCATGCTATTGATGCAAAACCCTAAGCTGTTGCTGGTGGATGAACCCGTGGCAGGTATGACTCACCAAGAAATGGACCGCACCTCTGAACTTCTTAACTCGCTAGCAGGTAAGCACTCGGTGGTTGTAGTTGAACACGATATGGATTTCGTTCGTTCGATTGCTAGCCACGTCACCGTGCTTCATCAAGGTCACGTGTTGGCAGAAGGCACCATGGATCAAGTGCAGGCTCACCCTGAAGTTAAACAAGTTTATCTCGGAGAATAGGATGTTAGAGGTTAAATCAGTTAATCAATATTACGGTGAGAGCCACACGCTGTGGGATTTGGATATGCAGATCCCAGAAGGTAAATGCACGGTGCTAATGGGGCGAAATGGTGTCGGTAAAACCACCTTACTGCAATGCATTATGGGGTTGGTGAAGGTTGAAAGCGGTGACATCTCCTTATCGGGTGAGTCACTTTTGAAAACCGATGCCGAGGACCGTCCACGCCAAGGGATCGGCTATGTACCGCAAGGTCGCCAGATCTTCCCAATGCTCACTGTTCAAGAAAATCTAGAGGTCGGTTTACCGATTCGTAAAAAGGGTGACCGCAAGATCCCTGAATTCATCTTCGATATTTTCCCAGTGTTAAAAGAGATGCTACATCGTCGCGGTGGTGATTTATCGGGTGGCCAGCAGCAACAGCTAGCGATTGGGCGTGCGCTGGTGGTTAATCCAAAGCTATTGATCTTGGATGAGCCGACGGAGGGTATTCAACCCAATATTGTGCAAGAGATTGGCGACATCATTCGCATGCTCAACGAGAAAATGGGGCTCACGGTTCTGTTGGTTGAACAGAAGCTGCCGTTTGCAAGAAAGGTCGGTGACCGTTTTTGCATTATCGACCGTGGACGCCAAGTGGCAGAAGGTGAAATGACAGGGCTCGATGAGTCCTTGATAAAGGAGTACCTAACCGTATGAATTCTCTCTTTTCTCCGAATGAAGTAAGCAAGGCTTCTTTAGTAGAAGCTTTATCTTTGAATGAGACCATCGAACAAGATATTCGTGATGGTTGGCAAGCGAGTTTAAACCTCACCTTTGTCGATCGAGGTGATAAAACCGTATTAAAGAATCGTCAGCAGTCTGGTCCGCTTGCGGTGCAACGCCCCCTGTATCCTGATGGGGAAACGTGTCACACCTACTTACTCCATCCCCCCGGCGGAGTGGTAGGTGGTGACACTCTCAATATTAACGTGAATCTTGAGCACGGTGCTCACGCGTTGATTACCACACCCGGTGCGACCAAGTTTTACCGCTCAAACAACAAGTACGCCAAGCAGAAGCAGACCCTACGAGTGAAGAAAGATGCACGCTTAGAATGGATGCCGCAAGAGAACATCTTTTTCCCGAATGCACACGTTCGTTTAGACACTGAAATTCGCCTTGAAAAGGGTGCACAGTTTTGGGGTTGGGAGATGCACTGTTTTGGGCGGCCTGCACAGAATGAGGGATTTGAGCGTGGCCACCTGGTTGGGAAGACGGAAATCTACCTTGATAATCAAAGGCTTCTGACTGAAGGTTTTAATTTTCACGGTGGCGATAAGTTAATGATAAATATGGGGTTACTTGATTTTTCAATGATGGGTACCTTTTATCTCACCTCAAATGAGAAGCAAGATTTAGAGTTGGTACAGAGCTTGCTCTTATCTATTACACAGCAAGCTTCACAGCAATCAGTCACATCAAAAACGTCGAGTGAACCCACATTAATATTGGGTGCTACACAGATAGAAGGATTGATTGTGGTGCGAGCCTTGGGTTATTGGAGTGAAGACATCCTCCAGGCCTTTGGTCAGATATGGCAAGCAACTCGCTCTCATTTATGTGGTACGACTCCTGATTTACCAAGGATTTGGGCGACTTAGCGATTAGCCCTATTTGTACCGAGGGCGACTTCCGGCCCTCGGTACATTTTTTCAAGCTTGCTGTGATTGAATCCCACTTACTGCTCATGCGTTTCTGAGCAATAAGAAAACAACACTAACAGCGGGCAGCTAAATGGAATTAACACCAAGAGAAAAAGATAAGCTACTTATCTTCTGCGCAGGAATGCTGGCACAGCAGCGTAAACAGAAAGGCTTAAAACTCAACTACCCAGAATCTATTGCTCTGATCAGCAGTGCCATTCTTGAAGGTGCCCGTGAGGGGAAAACCGTTTCGGAATTGATGGATTTTGGACGCACACTGCTTACCGTCGATGACGTTATGGAGGGGATCCCTTCCATGATCCCAGATGTACAAGTCGAAGCGACTTTTCCCGATGGCACCAAGTTGGTGACCGTTCATGAACCTATCGTGTAGGGAGAAGAAATATGGCTGGATCCACCAAACAATATTCAGGCTTAGTGCCCGGAAAAGTAGAAACCGCTCCCGGTGATATCACTCTAAACGAAGGCCGAGACACGACGTCCGTAAAGGTTCAAAATATAGGCGACCGTCCCGTGCAAATCGGCTCTCATTACCACTTCTATGAAGCAAACCCTTCGCTGATCTTTGACCGAGAAGCTACTAAAGGCTTTCGACTCAATATCCCAGCAGGCACAGCTACCCGTTTTGAACCGGGTCAGTCACGTAGCGTCGAGTTAGTGCGTTATGCCGGTAAGTTAGAGATTTATGGCTTCCAAGGAAAGGTGATGGGTAAGCTCTAAGCGCTCCCATAGAAAGAATTAAAACAACAAAGGATTGATCATGGCGACGATATCCAAACAGGCTTATGCCGAAATGTTTGGGCCTACAGTCGGTGACCGAGTGCGTCTTGCTGACACCGATTTATGGCTAGAAGTTGAAAAGGATTACACCGTATACGGTGATGAAGTGAAGTTTGGCGGCGGTAAAGTGATCCGTGATGGACAGGGACAAAGCCAACGTCCAAGCGCCGAAACACCTGACTTGGTGATCACCAATGCGATTGTGTTGGATTATTGGGGCATCGTAAAAGCCGATGTCGCCATCAAAGACGGCCGAGTTCAAGCTTTAGGCAAAGCAGGTAACCCAGACGTTCAGCCGGGCGTCGATATAGTAATTGGCCCGGGCACGGAAATTTTGGCAGGTGAAGGCTCGATTCTCACCGCGGGTGGTATCGACTCACATATTCACTTTATCTGCCCGCAACAGATTGAAGAAGCCTTAGCATCTGGTGTTACGACCATGATAGGCGGTGGTACGGGGCCAAACACAGGGACTAACGCGACGACATGTACACCGGGTCCATGGAACATGCACCGTATGTTGGAATCACTCGACCAATTCCCAATGAACTTTGGTTTGTTAGGTAAGGGCAATGCGAGCCAACCGGAAGCATTGCGTGAACAAGTGGCAGCGGGTGCTGTGGGTTTGAAGTTGCACGAAGACTGGGGAACAACCCCTGCCTCAATCGATACTTGCTTGAGTGTTGCTGACGAGATGGACGTACAAGTTGCGATTCACACAGACACATTGAACGAATCGGGTTTTGTTGAATCGACACTTGGTGCAATCGGTGATCGCGTGATTCATACCTATCACACCGAAGGTGCAGGCGGTGGTCATGCTCCCGATATTATTCGCGCAGCAGGTGAACCGAACGTTCTGCCTTCCTCAACTAACCCGACACGTCCTTACACTATCAATACCGTCGATGAGCATTTGGATATGTTGATGGTGTGTCATCACCTTTCACCATCGATTGCTGAAGATGTCGCGTTCGCCGAATCGCGTATTCGCCGTGAAACCATTGCCGCAGAAGACATTCTTCATGACTTAGGCGCGTTCTCGATGATCGCTTCGGATTCACAAGCTATGGGGCGAGTGGGTGAAGTAATAACTCGAACTTGGCAAACCGCGCACAAGATGAAAGTTCAGCGTGGCAGCCTAAAAGAAGATTCTGATTACAGCGATAACTTTCGTTTAAGACGTTATGTCGCTAAGTACACCATCAACCCTGCTATCACGCATGGCATGTCTCATGAAATCGGTTCTATCGAAGCAGGGAAGTTAGCTGATCTAGTGTTGTGGAAGCCCGCTTTTTTTGGTGTGAAGCCCAGCGTGATTTTGAAAGGTGGCATGATTGCCATGGCACCAATGGGCGATCCAAACGCTTCTATCCCAACCCCTCAACCTGTTCACTATCGCTCTATGTTTGGTAGCTATGGCAAGGCGTGTCAGAACACATCGATGTTGTTTGTCTCTAAAGAAGCCAAAGCGCAGAACATCGATAAGCAATTGGGTTTGCAGAGTTTGATTGGTGTAGTGAGCAACTGCCGAAATATCAGTAAAGCCGACATGAAGCTCAATGATTGGATGCCGAAAATTGAGGTGGATTCTCAGACGTATCAAGTACGCGCCGATGGGGAACTGCTGACATGTGAGCCTGCAGAAGAGCTGCCAATGGCTCAGAGATATTTTTTATTCTAATAGCTCGGCAGAAGGCTCTTGTTTTAGCTCTTAATTGAGGGCTCTTATTTTGAACGTTATAAATCTCACAAGGAGATTGAGGTAATAGCAATGATTGAACTGACTCAACTGAATACTCAAATGCAAAATGCACCGGATGGCTACTTAAGCCTGCCGATCGATAGCCGAATCAAAAGCCGTCTTAAGGTGATGTTAGATGACGGACGTAATGCCGGCCTGTTTCTACCGCGAGGTCATATCTTGCGTGGTGGCGAACAACTGTCGAGTGAATGTGGCTTGGTAGTGGAAGTGAAAGCGGCACCAGAAACCGTTTCGACTGTTTACTGTGAAGACATGCTCCTGTTAACACGAGTGGCTTACCACCTTGGCAATCGTCATGTTCCGCTGCAAGTGGAAGCTGGGTGGGTTCGCTATCAACACGACCATGTTTTGGATGAAATGGTGGAAGGTTTGGGCGCGATAGTGACGACCGAAAAACAACCCTTTGAACCTGAAGGTGGCGCTTATGGCGGTCGCTCAGGTGGACATCATCACCATCATTAATCGAGTCATTGATGACTCACTAAACGATTTATATAACAACAAATATTAATAACTATAAAGCAAGGAACTCGCGATGAACTTTAAAACAGCTGCTGGCTTATGTACTTTCACAATAGCTTCTCTAACAACATCAACGATGGCTTTCGCTCACCCAGGACATGGGGCGCATTCAGTTCATGAGTCTCACTCGTTTATGTCTGGCTTAACTCACCCTGTGACTGGCATGGATCATCTGATCATGCTGATCGCTTTCGGTTTATTAATTGGCGCACTGTCATTTTCCACCAAGACAAAAGCATCTCTGATTGGCGGTGGATTGGTGTCTTTAGTGGTAGGGCTTATCGCAGGCCAAGCCCTAGGTTTCTCTGTGATTGTTGAGCCTGCCATTATCGCTTCTCTGTTTGTCGTCAGCTTATGTTTATGGCATGTATTCTCACCATCAACCAAGCGTGTAAACAGCGTATTAGTTGCTTCAATTGCTATGTTGTTTTTCCATGGTTACGCACACGGCGTTGAAGCCGCGAGCAACCTGACTCAGTTCGCAACAGGCATGAGTATCAGTGCTTTGGCTCTGATGGTTATCGGTACTTTTGTTGGTCGCGCGGTTTACTCTAAATGGTTGTCAGTCGGCGTGGCTTCAGCAAGCGCACTATTGCTGTTAGGCGCGTAGGCTCTCGAACTTATTTGATTCTGGAAGACTGAGGGCACGATTATGACCACAACAGAAAATGTAGCCGTCTATCGTCTGTTTCAATTGATCAGTCCATCGTTGCCGATTGGTGGGTTCACTTATTCGCAAGGCTTAGAGTTAGCGGTTGAAGCGGGGTGGGTGACCGATCGCAACAGCATGGAACAGTGGCTCAACACCATCGTCAACTCCAGTGTCGCGACCTTGGAATTGCCTATATTAGAGCGTCTTTACCACGCTCTAGAAAAGGGTGAACTCGATGAGATTGAGCACTGGTGTAATTACCTGTACTCAAGCCGTGAAACCAGTGAATTGCGAGCGGAAGAGAAACAGCGTGGGCAAGCATTGAATACTTTGTTGAAGCGCTTAGATATCGATATTTCACTGGTGGACTCTGTTGATAGTCACCCAAACCAATTGTTGGGCATGTGTATGGCGGCTCAGCATTGGGGTATTGATTTAGAGAGCCTCAAGCAGGGTTATTTATGGAGTTGGCTTGAAAACATCGTTACCGCAGGGGTCAAGTTAGTGCCTTTAGGTCAAACCGATGGTCAGTTGGCATTGATTAATATCACCAACACCTTTCCTGAGGTGATCGAAAAGGCCCGCACGATAGAAGATTGGATGATAGGCAGCTTTTCGCCTTCGATGGCATTAGCGAGTTCATTGCACGAAACACAATACACACGACTATTTCGTTCGTAGCGGTTAGCGCGAACGATGTAGCAAAAAGAATATAAGGAAGTAGACAATGGAAAGTTATAAGCAACCACTTCGAATTGGTATTGGCGGCCCGGTAGGGTCTGGTAAAACAGCGCTATTAGAAGTGCTTTGTAAAGCGATTCGCGACAAGCTCAATATCGCAGTGGTAACCAACGACATCTACACTCAAGAAGATGCCAAGATACTTACGCGAGCAGAGGCTCTAGAACCAGATCGTATTATTGGTGTTGAAACGGGTGGCTGTCCGCACACGGCGATCCGTGAAGATGCGTCGATGAACTTAGCTGCGGTAGAAGAGCTTGCCAAGCTGCATAAGAACCTCGATGTGGTATTCGTCGAAAGTGGCGGTGATAACTTGAGTGCGACGTTCAGCCCTGAATTAGCCGATCTTACCATCTACGTGATTGATGTAGCGGAAGGGGAGAAGATCCCACGTAAAGGTGGTCCGGGTATTACACGATCCGATCTGTTAGTCATCAACAAGATCGATTTAGCACCATATGTGGGTGCGTCACTTGAAGTGATGGAGCAAGACACTCAACGCATGCGACCAACTAAGCCATACGTGTTCACCAACCTCAAAGAGAGCCAAGGTTTAGATTTCATCATCAACTTTATTGTGACTGAAGGGATGCTAACCATGAAGGAGCCTTCTACTACTGAGTAGGGTTGGAATAGGTTAGTTTTTTGAAAGCGTTAGATACTAAAAAGCCCTGTCGATTATCGATAGGGCTTTCTGGTTTGAAACGTTAGGTCGAACTTAAAGCTCGCTCTTAGTCACTCTTGTGGTCACTTGCGACTCAATCACACCGTCTTCAACTTGAGTGGTGATCACTTCACCGACTTCGACATCGTTAATCGATGATACCGTCTTGCTCGATTCTGAATGAGTAATGCTGTAGCCACGCTTTAGGGTTGCCAGTGGACTAACGGTCTCTAACTTCTCTGCAGCCATAGCGAGCTGGTGGCGAGTGGTTAGTAATGTCTTGTCCATTGCATCCAATAGCTTTTGCTCTGAACGTTGCAGATGCAGTTTCTGTTCGCCAAGGCGTTTCACTGGTGAGTTCAACTGAAGTTGGTGCTGTTTACGTTCAACACGCTGTGCATGTTGTTTTAGGTATTGAGTCATACCACGACGCAAACGCATATCTAGGTCATCAAGCTGCTGACTCTGCTTTTGAAGTTGGTAGCTAGGGTGTTGCTTCTCTAAGCGGTATTTCAACGTTTGAGTTGATTGCGCTTGTTTGATTAGCACATGACGAATCGCACTCACTAAGCGAGCACGTTTAGACGCGAAAGCTTGTTCTTTATGACTGTTATCACGGCTAACCAATTCTGCGGCAGCTGATGGCGTTGGGGCACGCATATCGGCAACGAAATCAGCGATAGTGACATCCACTTCGTGGCCAACGGCGCTGATAATCGGGATTTGGCTTGCTGCGATTGTGCGAGCTACGATCTCGTTATTGAAGCACCATAGGTCTTCCAGTGAGCCGCCACCACGGCCGACGATTAACACATCACATTCATTGCGTTCGTTAGCGCGTCCAATCGCTTGGGCAATCTGAATCGCCGCCTCTTCGCCTTGAACCATGGTCGGGTAAACCACAACCGGTAGCGAAGGATCGCGCCTTTTTAGTACATCAAGAATATCAAACAGCGCTGCACCGGTTTTAGATGTGATAACGCCAACACGTTTTGGGTGTTCAGGAAGAGCTTGCTTACTTGATTGAGCAAACAGTCCTTCTGCGGCAAGGTTCATCTTCAGCTTTTCAAATTCTTGCTGAAGTTTACCGTCACCCTCTGGCTGCATGCTTTCGATAATCAGCTGATAGTCACCGCGTGGCTCATAAAGAGACAGACGTGCTTTGACTAAAACTTGATTACCGTTCTGAGGCTTAAAAGTCACACGGCGATTATTGCCACGAAACATAGCGCACTTAACTTGAGCGCGAGAGTCTTTAAGCGTGAGGTACCAGTGACCAGAGACAGGTGCAGAGAAATTTGAGATTTCACCAACGAGCCAGACTATTCCCATTTCGTTTTCTAATAGGAGACGAACCTCAGAGTTGAGGCGAGAAACAGTAAAGATGTTTGGATTAGTCATAGAAGCACTATCTTTCCTTGAAGGAAGGTCTTTCTTGGAATCTCACAGGGCGTGAGTATGGAAGATAGCGGCAATATAATACATAGCAAGGGGGTAAATGCAAATTAAAAATACAAAAATGTGTAGCCAAGCGATTTCGTTGGCCGTATAATCCGTCCGCAATATCTAATCCAAATGCAGTTTGATTTTCCTTAATTGGCTGCCCTCATTAGGCGAAACGATGAGATTGGATTGTTTCTTTTTACTCCTATTATTGTGAGATATTGCAAATGCTAAGAATTGCCAAAGAAGCGCTGACATTCGACGACGTACTGCTAGTGCCAGCACACTCCACCGTTCTCCCTAATACAGCTGATCTTCGCACTCAGCTGACGAAGAATATTTCCCTAAACATCCCAATGATCTCTGCATCGATGGATACTGTGACAGAAGCTCGCCTAGCGATTGCACTGGCACAAGAAGGCGGAATAGGCTTCATTCATAAGAACATGTCTATTGAACAGCAAGCTGAAATGGTTCGCCAGGTTAAAATTTACGAAGCAGGTGTGGTTTCTCACCCTGTTACTGTAAACCCTGACGCGACAATCGCTGATGTTGTAGCCCTTACTCAAAAACACGGCTTTGCCGGTTTCCCTGTTGTTACTGAAACAAACGAACTTGTTGGTATTATTACTGGCCGTGACGTTCGCTTTGTGACTGACCTTTCTAAGAAAGTTGATGTAGTAATGACGCCTAAAGCTCGCCTTGCTTCTGTTAAAGAAGGTGCAACTCGTGAAGAAGTTCAAGAGAAAATGCACGAAGCGCGCGTTGAAAAAGTTCTTGTTGTAAATGATGACTTCCAACTAACGGGAATGATCACTGCAAAAGATTTCCATAAAGCAGAACGTAAACCAAACGCTTGTAAAGATGAGCGCGGCAGCCTACGTGTAGGTGCAGCTGTTGGTGCTGGTGCTGGTAACGAAGAGCGCGTTGCTGCTCTAGTTGAAGCTGGCGTAGACGTTCTACTTATCGACTCTTCACACGGTCACTCTGAAGGCGTACTTAACCGTATCCGTGATACGCGTGCTGCATACCCTGATCTACAAATCATCGGTGGTAACGTAGCAACTGGCGCTGGCGCTCGTGCTCTTATCGAAGCGGGTGTTAGTGCGGTTAAAGTAGGTATCGGCCCGGGTTCAATCTGTACGACTCGTATCGTTACTGGTGTTGGTGTTCCGCAAGTAACAGCAATCGCAGACGCAGCTGAAGTGGCTAACGAATACGGTATTCCAGTAATCGCAGATGGCGGCATTCGCTTCTCTGGCGATATCTGTAAAGCTATCGTTGCTGGCGCATCTTGTGTGATGGTTGGTTCAATGTTCGCGGGTACTGAAGAAGCACCGGGTGAAGTTATCCTTTATAACGGTCGTTCTTACAAGTCTTACCGTGGTATGGGTTCTCTTGGCGCTATGTCTCAAGGTTCTTCTGACCGTTACTTCCAATCTGACAACGCTGCAGACAAGCTTGTTCCAGAAGGTATTGAAGGTCGTATCGCATACAAAGGTCGTCTAAAAGAGATCGTTCACCAACAGATGGGCGGTCTACGCTCAAGCATGGGCCTAACGGGTTCTGCAACTGTTGAAGACATGCGTACTAAAGCTGAGTTTGTTCGTATCTCTGGTGCGGGCATGAAAGAATCTCACGTACACGATGTTCAAATCACGAAAGAAGCACCTAACTACCGTTTAGGTTAATAATACGTCCAAACGTTTGAATAATGTGCTGATTTAGTCGGCACATTAATATACCAATCGTAGTAAA